>DATFJT010000350.1:0-5768 GCA_035269065.1 Saprospiraceae bacterium
GCATCGGCTGGATCTATACAGGAAACCACCTTGAGTCCAGGGGTGTTTGCCATCCAACTCTCAAATGTCTGACTGTGCTGCTGTGCCAATTGTCCCGCAGCTCCACTTGGTCCTCGAAATACGATGGGGCATTTAAATTGCCCGGCAGACTGACTGAGGGTTTTAGCCGCATTATTTACCAATTGATCGAAAGCCAATACGGCAAAGTTCCAGGTCATAAATTCGACAACCGGACGCAATCCATTCATGGCGGCACCGACTCCTATGCCGGCAAAACCCAGCTCTGCAATAGGAGTATCAATGACTCTTTTTTCACCAAATTCATCGAGCATTCCTTTACTAACTTTATAGGCTCCATTGTACTCAGCTACTTCTTCTCCCATGAGAAAGACCGATTCATCGGCTCTCATTTCCTCGCTCATTCCTTCCCGGATGGCATCTCTCAATGCAATTTTTCTGGCCATATTCTATTGTTTCTGTGTGGCAAAAATAGGCTTTGATTCGCAAACACTCTAATGATAAGCTATTATTCGAGAAGCTCATTTATGATTTTTCGAACATCTGATTTACCAAAAGCACCACTACTCATCATGAGAAGGCTGCTATTTGTGTAATCGAGAGCCTGCAGAGCTTTAAACAACTGGGCAGCATCTGTGTGTATTTTCATATCTGACCGACCCATTTCTTGGCTAATAATTTCATTGCTCAATTCTGGCAGGCGTTTAATTCTTAGCGTTTCAGGACTGTAAAAAACAAATACCTCATCCGCATGGTCAAGGGTGTCCCGGTAATTTTTGAGAAAATCTTTATTGAGGCTTGAATAAGTGTGCAGCTCAATAACGGCTATCAGTCGACGGTTCGGATAAGCCTCCTTGACCGCCCGAATAGATGCCTTCACTTTTGATGGTGCATGGGCAAAATCCACAATACCTGTTTTGCCCCCTTTTTCAAAAACCGTTTCCAATCTTCGGGCTGCGCCGCTGAAGTGGGTGAGTGCCTGGAAAGCAGTATCACCTTTGATGTCCAACAATTTGGACAATTCAATGACTGCTGCCATATTTTCTATATTGTGTTTTCCTATCACCTGAAGAGGCCATTCCTTTTTATTGCCTTTGAGAAAATACTTTCCCTGCTTCACTTCATAATCAAGGCTATTGTATGGATGTGCCACATAATGATCATAACGGTGTACCAACTTAGAGAGGACCTCATCTTTCTCATTGTAAATAACATGAGTTCCGGACATGAGATTTTTCAAATAATCATCAAACAAGGAATGATAGATATCCAGTGACGGAAAGGCATTCATATGGTCCCAGGCGATCCCGGTAATAATGGTGTAATGCGGTCGATAATGAACAAATTTAGGGCGGGGATCAAAACTGGCTGTTGGGTATTCATCTCCTTCTATGAGAATGTATGGAGCCGATGCTGTCAACTTAAAAGACCGCTCAAAACCCTCCAGTGGTGCCCCAACCAGGTAGTCAAACTCTCTATTTTCGTTTTTGAGTACTTCCATGAGCATTCCGGTAGTCGTTGTTTTACCATGACTCCCCGCTACAACAATCCTCTTTTTATCAAGGCTGCGTTCATAAACGAATTCGGGAAAGCTCTGTACTTTGAGCCCCAGGTCATTGGCTTTTTTGAGCTCAGGATTGTCTTCATGTGCGTGCTTGCCCACGACCACCAGGTCAACTTCAGCGTCGACTTTTTCCGAAAACCAACCTTCATTTTCAGGTAAAAGACCATGTTTTCTCAAATGAGAACGCGCCGGGTCGTAAATAATGTCGTCACTTCCGGTAATCTCATGGCCCTGTAATTTCAATTGGATGGCCAGGCTGTGCATAACGCTTCCGCCAATGGCAATGATGTGAATTCTCATAGTTCTTATTCAACTCCCTGCAAAGATAAGTTACTGAAGCAGAATGCCACGGAATGTGGAAAGCTTTTGCCATGGTCAAGAATTATCTCAAAAGCAGGGGTGTTTTCTCAAACTCTTCTATTTTTGCAGTGCTTTTAAAAAACAAACCGTCCCGACGGACCGTTATTCCAGTAAATGGTGTAAAATGAAAAGAAGAAATCTTAAAAAATATATCCGAGTAGCTGTCCTTTTTACTGTCGCCGGCACTTTAGGTGCCTGTAACAGAGGTGTTGGCTGTCCCAGCGATTTTTCGTTACAGTACTACTTGGAGACTTTCCTATCTGTCTTTCAATAAATCTCTTTGCCCACAAAGAGAAATCCCTTGGAAATAGAACAGACCAACGACCAATCTCATACAGTAGTTTCTTCAGAGTACGGGGAAATGTACCATTCTAGATTTGGTGCTTATACTGAAAGCGACCATGTCTTTATCAGAAAGGGTCTTTACGACATACTGGATTCCAATAAAAATGCGGTTAACATTTTTGAAATGGGTTTTGGAACTGGTCTCAATGCCTTTCTCACTGCAATGGTTGCCAATAAAAGCCAGACAACTATCAAGTATTTCACTGTAGAACAAATTCCACTTGAAAAAGAACTTTGGTCACAACTGAATTACGCAGACTTTGTGGCGCAGGAATACAGTCCATTGTTTGACAAATTGCATGCTGCTCCCTGGAATGAATGGCAAGTAATAGACCCTCATTTTGAATTGTACAAAGCTCTTGGAAAACTTGAAGCCCTGGACTGGTCAAATCTGAAGAACATCGATTTAATTTATTACGATGCATTTGCACCCAATGCTCAGCCCGAGTTGTGGGAAGCGGATGTGTTTGAGAAAATATTTGGTATACTGACAATTGGTGGCCTGTTGTGCACCTATTGTGCAAAAGGTCAGGTCAAGCGCAATTTAAAAGCAGCCGGTTTTGAAGTAGAATCTATTCCCGGCCCACCAGGCAAAAGAGAAATGACAAGGGCCTGGAAACGATAATATCCACCTGACTGCCATTTTTATACCCTAACACATCTTTCAAGTCAATATCATGCAGCTCTTGGGATCCTTCATAGGCGATTTTGATTCTTTCCTGGAATAAAGGTCACGCAAGTTTTATTATCTTTTGGCTTTTGTTGATGCAAATTGCATCCAAATGGCCCCTGATCTAATTTGACCGGGGAAAGCATACAAATAGACATGCAGCATGAAAAAAATCGCGCTACACTGGCAAATCATTCTTGGAATGGTCCTCGGGGTCCTCATTGGACTAATGGCCATTCAATTCAGTTGGGGTAAAGATTTTGTGATCGACTGGATCAAACCATTTGGTACGATCTTTATACGACTATTGAAACTACTGGCCATTCCATTAATCATTTCCAGTTTGCTAGTGGGCATCTCTGGATTGAAAGACATTACCAACCTATCACGCATGGGCTTGAGAACGATTGGTATTTATATTGCCACGACCGTCGTGGCGATTTCATTGGGCTTGTTGTTGGTGAACACCATTCAGCCCGGCAATTTCATTGAAGAAAGCACGAAAGAGGAGTTCAGTGCTGCCTTTGGAGGTGCGGCTGCAGAGAAAATTGAATTGGCGGGGAGCGCCAAAGATCAATCTCCTCTAAAACCACTGGTCGATATCATTCCGGACAATATTTTCTCTGCTGCCTCAGAGAATGGGAATATGCTGCAGGTCATTTTCTTCGTGATTTTCTTTGGTATTGGCATCATTCTCATACCACAAGAAAAATCGGAAGGAGTGCGGAATTTTTTCGATGCTTTCAATGAGGTCATTCTCAAAATGATCGACCTCATTATGCTATTTGCGCCTTACGGTGTGCTGGCTCTTATGGCCGCATTGGTGGCTGAGTCACCCTCCGTAGATGTTTTTCAGGCCCTGGGTATGTACTCCCTCAGTGTATTGATTGGGTTGGCTATTATGGCCTACCTTATTTATCCATCCATTGTGAAATTCATTGTAGGGTATTCTCCGGTAGAATTCATCAAGAATATTGCACCGGCGCAATTGGTGGCATTTTCTACCAGCTCTAGTGCTGCTACCCTGCCAGTCACGATGGAAAGAGTAGAAGAACACCTTGGGGTAGATCAAGAAGTCACCAGTTTTGTTTGTCCGGTTGGTGCCACGATTAATATGGATGGAACTAGTTTGTATCAGGCAGTAGCTGCGGTATTCATCGCACAGGCTTTCGGTTATTCTTTGAGTTTTGGGGATCAGTTGACCATTGTTTTGACTGCCACATTGGCTTCCATAGGAAGTGCGGCTGTACCCGGGGCTGGTATTTTGATGTTGATCATCGTATTAGAATCCATAGGGGTCAACCCTGCTGGCATCGCATTAATCTTTGCAGTAGACCGACCCTTGGATATGTGCCGAACCATGATCAATGTCACCGGGGACGCAGCAGTTTCCATGACTGTTGCCAAAAGCCTTGGAAAATTGCATGATCCTCTTGTAAAGAATTGGGATGATTACTACAAAAAAGAAGAATCCGGCAGCTGATTGTATCAATGGCCGGATTCCGGTATTCTTCAAGAACTTTTATTCATTATTTATTCAGCGCGTACAAAGCTTTTTATCGCTGTCATACCTCCTTTTGGATCAACCAATTGCAGATAGTACAATCCCTGATTCAAAGCTGATACGTCGAGCATAATCCTGCCGTTTACGGTATCATAAGCGTTATTCAATACGACCTGTCCCAGTCTATTGAACACTTTTATTTCTGCAGATTGCGCTGATTTCAAATCCAAATAGAGCATTCCCCCCGTGGGATTGGGATACAACATCAAGTCTGCTCCGGGATCAGCTTCATACGACGAACTGATTTCAAATGTATGGGCAACGTACGCACTCTGACAATCTTTCTCAAACGGCACCAATTGCCAATTATAAAAATAGAAATACTCACTATCGGTGAACCCTCCTGAGGTTACTTCACCATGACCATCACCGATGGGATATGGATAATTCACATTGCCCCTATTTATGAAAGATTTGGGATCCTCTCCAACAAAGCGAAGGCTATAATTGGTCCCTTCCTCAAGAACGAAATCAATAGAAATCGTATTGATACCTTCATTTAGCGAAACCTCTTCCAATAAGAGTGTTTCCTGTGAGCGATTTTGGATCAATAGAATCGGATTGCTGGCCTCAAAACATTGTACATCTACAGATTTCAAAGTAAAAGGCTTGAATACATCAAATGTAAGTACGCCCGGGAATCCAGGGATATTCTGTCCTCCGGGACCCTCGTAATCCAATTTCCCACCTGTCAGTGTGTCTCCCGTAACAAGTCCCTCTGCCTGTAAAAAGACAGTAGTGTCATTGAAAACATCGCTAAGCCCAAGTTCCGCTCCCTGCCCGAGGACTTCATCGCCGTTGGCATCTCTGTACCAGGTCGTATTGTTCTGAGAAGATGTCAATTCCAACTGCCCTGTATTTTCATCGTATTCCTCCGAAACGACCAAAGGTGTCGGATACTGCACGAACTGAATATCGAAAGTATCGGTCTGTTGAGTACTACAGGCATTGGAAATACTGGCAAAATACTGCCCGGTCGATGTCACCTGCAAACATTGCATTTGGTTATCGGTGCTCCAATTAACCTCATCAAATGCATTTAAGGCACACAATTCTAAGGTATCACCCTGACATGGAAACAGATCAAGACCATTGGTGGCCACCACATTGGTATTGATTGCCACTTCACGAACAACAGTCACCGTTTCAGATATGGCCTTGCAGCCTGTGTCATCCGAGATGGTTACCTGATAAGCGCCGGGTGCATTAACAGTGATATTCTGGGTAGTTTCCCCGGTATTCCAGAT
>DATFJT010000351.1:0-4242 GCA_035269065.1 Saprospiraceae bacterium
ACATTGCTTGAGAGCCAACTGGAAGAGGCAAAAAAAACAAAGACAGATTTACTGGATCGCCTGGCAGATTTATCCGTCATCAGCAAGACGGGGGCAGAGAGTATACAGCGCTCTCTCGAGGCCATCAATGAGCAAAACAGGTACATCAAGGACCTAACAGGAACCATTCAAAGGAAAGACTCGGTCAGCATGGCACTGGTTATGAACCTCAAGCGTTCCTTGGCCGATGTAAATGACAAAGACGTACAAATTGAGGTGAAGAAAGGTGTCGTATACGTATCGCTTTCGGATCAACTTCTCTTTGCTTCAGGAAGTGATAAAATCAGTGATCGCGCCAAAGAGGTGCTCAATAAAGTGGCTAAAATCATCAAAGACAGAAAAGATTTTGACATACTCGTAGAAGGGCATACGGATGATGTCCCCATCAAGACGGCTTGTGTCGATGACAACTGGGACCTCAGCGTACAGCGCGCGACCTCAATAGTCCGGGTATTACAAAATGAATTCAATGTAGAGCCAGCCAGATTGACTGCCGGAGGTCGAGGTGAGTACCTGCCAAAAATCGAGGGTGAAAGCCCCGAAGCACGACGTATCAATAGAAGAACAGAGATTATTCTCACTCCTAAACTGGATCAATTCTTCGAATTGCTGGCAGAGCAACCCAAATAAAGAGGTCTTAAACTCTACTGTCTTGAAGAATATCGCCTCCATATTTTCATCTTTATCTTCCAACAGGTATATGAAAATATGGGGGCATTTTTATTTCCTTTTACTCACAGTAGCAGCTGCCTATTTTTACCAGGAAAGACTGATCAATTTTGACTCTGCGCATTATACCTTTCAAATATTGCAGCGTCATGATTTCTACGTCTTGCATGACCGTTGGGTGAGTTATCTGACTCAATGGGTGCCTCTACTGGCCCAGGATCTGGGCTTCGGCCTGAAGACCATTCTCATTCTTTATTCTGGAGCTTTAATGGCTTTAATTTATCTGGTCTATATCATTATCGCCCACGTTCTGAAGAATTTTGGTGCAGCCTTACTCATGATCTTCGTCTTTGGTGCTATGTACAGAATCAAGTTCTATGCAGGCATTTCAGAAATCATTCCTTCTATCGCCTTTAGTGTACTCTACATTGCTTTCTTCACCAGAGATTCAGCGCATAGAAAGCCCTATCCCCTCACCGGGTATTTATGGCATGCCTTTTTCGGCCTCCTCATTGCCCTGAGTCATCCCGTACCAGCATTTCCCGTGGTTGGGGTTTATTTTTTCTGGTTGGCCTACCAGGAACGCCTGTTTCAACTAGATGGATGGTTCAAATTCCTGGCTTTTTGTACCCCACTGATATTGAAGTACGTCAATATTTCTTCTGGGTCCTATGAGTCCAATAAAATGTCACTGCTTGAAAGTGCCCCTGACGTATTACTCCATCCAGGCGATTATCATGTTAGCAAAGTCATGATTGACTATTTTTTCAATGAACACTGGATGGCCTGGATATTCTTTTTCCTTTCACTTATCTATGTGCTTGTGAAAAAAAAGTATCTGGCTGCTTTAATACTTTTTGGTACCGTACTAGCCACCTTTCTTCTCAACTTCATCACCTTTTCCTACCTAAAAGGCGACTTAAAGATCATGATTGATGGCTATATGGTCTTCCTGGGAATACCATTAGGATTCGTCCCTTGTTTCATCCTTTCAAAAACACGCTGGAAGCAGCTGCTCTATCCGGCTTTGATCCTTTTTTTCTGCTTCAATCTTGTGCGTATGCGGACAGCCCGCAAGATTTTTCAGGACCGACTACAATTGATTGAAGTAACAATGGATAGATATGCCACAGCACAAGATCGTATTCTGATAACGGGTTTTCATCAGGTAGAATGGCATAAGTTGTGGTATCCTTATCAATTTGGGTCAGAATCAATACTGTTAAGTACTTTAAAAAAAGGACATGAGAATACCTGCGTGATGGTTGCCCTTCAAATGGAAGAAAATGAGCACGTTATTCAGGAATTAAATGACAAGAGCTTTCAGGAAAAAACTGAATATTTATCGGAATTGAGGCTATTCAATCAAGAGAAATATCCTGAGGCCATGTTCTATCTGCCACAAGACAGCAGAGCAGTTTACGTTTATCGACCAGCCTGGTTGTCTGATAACAAAATTCTTGAAACGAACAATTGGATCAAAACCCAACACGGAGTTGAAATTAAATAGGCTCCAGATTATCTCCAGGTTTCACTTGACCACCTTCTATCACACGAGCGGTGATTCCAGCCAAGCCCTCCATCGCCTTCCAGCCACCGGGACCAATGGTTTTATCCATTTGTTTACAAGGTTTACATGGTCCAGTTCCTTCCAGAACGGCAGTCCCTATTCGAAATCGCTTTCCAATCAAATCAGTCAGGTTGATTCCTTGTATGAGTATATTTCTGCGGGTCATCGTCATGTCCACTTTAAATCCCATGCGCTGACTTACCTGCATGAGGAAATCATCCTGCATAAGTGTTACTTGCCGCTTACGGCTTATCCCACTGTAGTGGTCTCCAAGCATTCCATTCTCAACAGTAAGTTGTAGCTCGTCAACCTCTTCCACAGGAGATCCTTTGTGAGGTCTGCGAGACATCCAAATGACGCGGTTAGTATTTGCTGACATGATAAATGGTAAGTTCAAATAAAAAAAAGGGCACTTTGAAGTGCCCTTTCTCTACGTAATTACAGTAGAACTATCTTAACCCCGTTTGAAAGATGCTGTTTGTCTAAAGATGCTGCCAGACAAAAATCAGATAGATTCTATGCTTTCCTACAAATATAGCAACAATATTAGAAATAAGGTCTTTCTATTTCAAGATTTTCCAAAAAACTTTGTAGCAAAAATCAAGAGAATTGGGAAGAAACCACCGTTTCCTTGGAGCCTTTTTGATAGACATAAAAACCTTCTCCGGTTTTGCGACCTAACTTACCCGCTACCACCATATTTTCAAGAAGCGGACAGGGAGCATATTTGGCATCGCCAAAACCTTCATGTAATACTTTAAGTATACTTAAACAGACGTCAAGGCCTATGAAATCCGCCAATTGCAAGGGTCCCATGGGGTGTGCCATACCCAGTTTCATTACAGTATCTATCTCCTCCACCCCGGCAACACCTTGCCACAGACTAATAATGGCCTCATTGATCATCGGCATCAAGATACGATTGGCCACAAAACCCGGGTAATCGTTCGCCTCCACCGGTACTTTTCCGAGGGCCTGTGACAAATCCATTATTTCTTTCGTCACTTCGTCAGAAGTGGAATAGCCCCT
This sequence comes from Saprospiraceae bacterium, assembly GCA_035269065.1. GTDB lineage: Bacteria > Bacteroidota > Bacteroidia > Chitinophagales > Saprospiraceae > DATFJT01. The sequence continues at coordinate 3,308 of DATFJT010000351.1, forward strand.
AATAACCTCAATCAATTTCATGACCGGCACAGGGTTCATAAAGTGCATCCCTATTACTTTGTCTGGCCTTTCGGTAACAGAAGCAATTTTGGTAATAGAAATGGAAGAGGTATTGCTCGCGAGAACACAGTTTTCCGGGCACTCTTTGTCCAATAACTCAAATATTTCCAGCTTAATCTTCTCATTTTCCGTTGCTGCTTCTACCACAAGATCTCGATCCTGCACTGCTGACGCAATTTTCTGGTGGGTCGAGATATTGTCCAGGGTTTTCTGCTTCTCTTCCTGGGAAATTTTTTCTTTCCTCAACATCCTGTCCAGATTTTTCTCTATGGTCGCCAGGGCGCGGTCCAGCGCATCCTGCGATAAATCTATGAGGTGGACATCATGCCCGTGCATAGCGAATACGTGCGCAATTCCATTTCCCATCGTACCAGCACCAATGACAGCAACTTTCTTCATAACCTTATTTTATTTGGCTTAAATATAGGCAATACAATAGGATTGAAACAAGATTGTTCAGCCTATTTTGATTTGCGCCAGAATAGTAAAAAAAGGACTAGCGGAACTAAGAAATGAGCTGTTCTGAAACCAAATTGAGGCAGCCATTGATGCAAGTAGGCCTGCCATTCATAGAGATCCCAATATGCCCACAACCTGGCCACACTCGTCATAAACCCCCAAAAACTCGCATAAATCAAGGCAAACAGTCGCCAACGCCCCTGCATAAGAACTGCAGGAACAAGCAATAGATCCATCATTCCTGCCACATTTAAAAATACGTGTGCCTGAGCTTCAGTAACCCCCAGGCAAGAGACCACCATTTGCACGAAATGTCCTGGTCGTGGGTACCAACCCAGAGCATAGAACCCATGAGCAGTGAAAGTCAATAAAAGTGCCCCTAAAGCAGAATTTAGCCAGAAACCAGCCCTGAAGTA
>DATFJT010000352.1:0-3825 GCA_035269065.1 Saprospiraceae bacterium
TCCAGGGTGCCGAAGGCATTGCCGACTACCACATCATTAAGGCCGTCTCCGTCCAAATCAACGATCTGAGGAGCGACTTCAGCATTGCTACCCTGAGCATTAAAAAGATCTATTGGCGGGTTAAAATCAAAAGGATTGCCCTCTCCTGCTGCATTTTCAAAAAACAACAACTCTCCGGCTACTTGTCCAACCAATAAATCCAGGTCCCCATCCTGGTCAAGATCTCCAAATGCTGGTTTTAGTTGAATGTTCAGGTCATTTTGCTCGGACAATTCCAGCCAGTCTTCGTCTTGTAACTCAAAACTCAATTGGCCATCAGAGCTCGTATTGATGAATAAGTGAAGAGATGGTTTGGAGTCTAAGGTGTACTTCAGATAGTTTCCTACTATGAGATCCAGTTTGCCGTCCTGGTTGACATCGGCAAGTGCAGGATGACTCTTTGAACCAACATCCAATTGAGGCAATTGAAACCAGTCATTATCCCTCAAAACAAAGGACCCCCCTTCGGAATCATAGGTGAGCATAGGAATGACATTCTTTGAATTGTTGAATTGATTGCTCGATAAAACCATTTCCGTTTCCGGATCGTCATCAATATTTACAAAGAAAGGAACAAGAAATGCATCCATCCTGATAGGCACATCATTCTCAGGAAAATCTAATGTTTGCTCATTACACCAGTCCAACCCATCTTCAGTCTGCTCATTATTTAAGAATGTGATTTTGTCTAAATCGGCATCACCAATGAAAACATCGACATCCTCGTCACCATCCACATCGTATACAGCAATGGTACTAAAAGCATGCAAAGGTGTCTTTTCATGGGACGGATCTTTCAATTGATTTGCACACAAACCGGGAGCATCAGCGGTGTATATGTCAGGTGACAAAAAATCTTCTGCGAAACCAGCCCAACAACGGTCCTCCAACTGAAAATGTAAAGAATCTAAAGATAAGCCCTGCTCAACGGCTGTATTCTTCACATAATACACCTTGTTTCCAGATTCCTGAAAGGCCAATACATCCATGTCTCCATCAAAATCCACATCTGCTATCGCCGGAATGTCTGCGGTCAAGACAACCAGGTTACGAAAGGCTCCTGATTGATTCCGGTAATAGAGTTCTTCAAAAAATCTGTCCTCGGCTGCATTGTAGAATTGGATCGGTTGAAAACTTAGTTTTCCATTTTGACGGACGCCTTTAAAAACGCGTATTCCTGATCCTGCGACGTATTTCGAAGTAAATAAATCTGCGATGCCATCTTTATTGTAGTCGCGCATCAACATCCAGTGACGCAAATCATCGGGGAAGATATTTCTATATTCTCCGGCGAATTGCCATTCATTATTATTCTCATCCCACAAGAAGGTGCTAACCACGGCAGATTGCCTGTCAAAAACAACCAGGTCCTCTCTTCCGTCCCCGTCGAGATCTGCGTTGGAGAACTGCATGTTGTCATAACCGGTAAAAAAATGAGATTTTAAATTGGTACCATTCATATTCATGTCAACGATTTCCGGACGCAAATCCTGTGACCTTAAGTTGACAAAAATGAAAATCAAAATGCAAGTAGTAATAAAGTGTTTCATGTCTTGGTAGTATTTTTGATGGGCATAAAAGGCCCAATTCAGGTTTCATCCATTATGAACGAAATTTAGCTATAATTGATGAAAGATTCTGCTGCGGGACCTATATCGGCACTGAAAAATCACATGAGCATGTATATCCTGGGGACATAGTATATTCAACTATCTGATTCAAAGGCTGCTTATTCAAAGCTTTTTGAAACCCATGGATGCCATTTTGGTAGGCTTAGATTATCAGATTGTCTTCTATGTGAAACATTCAGTTTATTTTACATGATCTATTGCTGACCAACACATTGATAAATTGCTTGTGAATATGAATGTTGTTTTCCTTTTAAAAATGAGGTCAATGTTGCCTGAAGTCACAAAAGCTTCCATGGTCTTGCTAGCAGTTTTGACCTTAGTCTCTTGTCAAAGTGTTTCTTATGTAGGCTCCTCAAATCAGGAAAATGAATGGATTCATTATGTCAATCCTTTTATTGGTACCGGTGGTCATGGTCATACTTATCCTGGTGCCACAATGCCTTTTGGAATGATGCAAATCAGTCCAGATACAAGATTGGATGGTTGGGATGGCTGTTCCGGCTACCACTACAGTGACCATGTGGTGTACGGTTTTTCACATACACATTTAAGTGGAACAGGTGTCAGTGACTACGCGGATATCCTGCTCATGCCCTCAAGGAAACCTATTTTTAATAGTGGATCAAATGGAAAACCAGGATACAGAGACTTTTTTTCTCATGATAAGGAGGTAGCAGAGCCCGGCTATTATCAAGTATATTTGGACTCATCTGGTATTGTTGTCGGGTTGACTGCTTCTAACCGGAGTGGGATTCAGCGGTATGAATTTCCCTCCCGGGATAGTCAATATGTGATATTGGATCTCCACCATAGAGATAAGCTCCTCGCCGGCAAAATCAAACAACTCAACCCCAGAGAGCTCAATGGAATTCGATTTTCTGAGTCATGGGCGAAGGATCAGAGACTATTTTTTCATATCCGATTCTCCACTACCATAAAAAACATAAAATACCAAGATCAAAATGATCCCAAAGTAGCAGCCATAGAATTAGACAACCCTGAAAATGCGCCTGTTTTCGTGTATGTAGGAATATCAGCGGTAGATGAAGCCGGTGCTAAAAGAAACATGGAACTAGAAATTGGCAATTTGACTTTTGAAGAAGTCAAGAAAAACGCACAGGCATCCTGGAACCAACAATTAGGGAAAATAGAGCTTGAGAGCCATGATAAGGAAGCCATGTTCAACTTCTATACAGCCCTGTATCACACCATGCTGGCTCCCAACCTCTACCAAGATATTGATGGCAGATACCGAGGAATGGATTTAGCCGTCCATCAAACAAAAGACTTCGATTACTACACGGTATTTTCATTATGGGATACTTACAGGGCAGCACACCCCCTTTACACTATCATTGAACAAAAAAGGACCAATGACTTCATCAATACGATGTTAGCCAAGTACCAGGAAGGAGGCATCATGCCTATATGGGACTTATCAGCCAATTATACGGGCTGTATGATTGGATACCACGCGGTACCGGTAATTGCCGATGCTTACTTGAAAAATATTCGCGGTTACGATCCCAAGCTCGCCCTGGAAGCTATGAAGCACAGTGCTACAAGGGATAAACTCGGATTGGATGCCTACAAAAAATACGGCTTCATACCCGTGGAGGCAGAAAGTGAATCCGTCTCAAAAACGCTGGAATATGCCTATGATGACTGGACCATCGCAGTGATGGCCAAAAAAATGGGATTGGACGAGGACTATAATTCTTTTATCAAAAGGGCTCAAAACTATAAAAACGTCTTTGATCCAGATACGAAGTTCATGAGAGGGCGCATTGAGAACAAATGGTTTGCTCCTTTTGACCCCTACGAGGTTAATTTCAACTATACCGAAGCGAATGCCTGGCAGTACAGTTATTACGTTCCGCAGGATATTTCAGGATACATTCAGCTACTGGGTGGTAAAAGTGCATTAGAGTCCCGGCTGGATGCTCTTTTTACTGCCAACAAGGGGACTTCAGGGAGAGACCAGGCCGATATAACGGGACTTATTGGGCAATACGCTCACGGTAATGAACCCAGTCACCACATTGCATACCTCTACAATTTTGTCAATAAGCCATACAAGACTCAAGAGCGCGTTCATCAGGTGCTGACTTCTTTGTATTCTAATGAGCCCGATGGCATTTGTGGTAATGAGGAT
>DATFJT010000353.1:0-4235 GCA_035269065.1 Saprospiraceae bacterium
GCACTGTTTGCCATTCCAGCCGTGGAGATAATAAAGGACAAGGAATACGCACTTGCAGCTGGAGCAGGCGATATTCTTGGTAAGATGGGGGCCAATCTTGTGATTCTCGGGGCAATATTAGCGACCAGCAGTGCCATAAGCGGAACCGTTTTTGGATCATCAAGGCAAATGGCTGTAATCGCTAAAGACGGTTACTTTCCCTATTGGCTATCTGTAAGAAAAAACAATATTCCACGAAATGCCATTCTGAGTATGGCTGTAATGGCCAGCACTTTAATTTTGATTGGTGGCCTTGAATTAATTCTTGAGTTTGGCAGTATTACCTTTCTGTTGGTATCCCTGTTAATGGCTGTAGCCAATTTGAAAATACGAGAGAAAACCAATTCTTCCATTCTTTTAACATCACTATCAATTTTTGGATTAGGCGCTGGTGGTATACTTATCTTGTACTACGAGTTTTCCAGCGAATGGGACCAGATGAGTGTAATCATCATCCTATATCTTGCTTTAGGCCTTGGTGCCTGGATTTACTCCAAGAAGGTAAATCGAATGAATTATCATGGATAAGAGCTTCAACTAGCATGGATAAGTAAAAAACGCTCAAATTTCAAGGGTTACAATTGTCTGTAATATCTAAAACAATCAAAAGGAGGAAATCTTAATTCCATTCCGTATAAATCATTTAAGTAAAAATACAGATATTGGATTGATCCTAGTGTAGACCACCCATCAACCTTAAAGATTTCGGGAGGATGTGGATGATAGCCCAAAACATGGAGAAGATTTTTGACCTTAAGCATTTTCTTTGATTGAATGACAATAGAAAACAATCACAAGTTATTGCCATGTATAATCCGTTAAAATATCGATATTCACTGCAAAGGTGGGCTTTAAAACACTTGGGTCAGTTCCAATATCCCTTTATCACCTGAAGAATTAAACTGGGCACGGCATAAATAGAATACCAATCATTGTAACACAATCTAAATGGCATTTATAGACTATTATAAAATACTGGGAATTGACAAAAAATCAACTCAGAAAGAGATCAAAAAAGCTTACCGAAAGCTGGCGAGAAAGTATCACCCGGATTTAAACCCGAATGACAAGGAAGCCGAAAAGAAATTCAAAGCAATTAACGAAGCTCATGAGGTCTTAAGTGACCCGGAGAAACGAAAGAAATATGATAAATACGGCAAAGATTGGGAACATGCGGATGAATTTGAAAAAGCCAGAAATCAAAGGCAACAAAAAGGTGGAGGCTATCAGGGACAATCCACAGGTGATTTTGCAGAAAGTGATTACTCCGACTTCTTTGAATCCATGTTCGGTGGTAGAAGAAGCAGGGACAGACAAGTAAAATTCAAGGGGCAGGACTATCACGCAGAATTACATCTTGCCCTGAAAGAAGTTTATGAAACGCACAAACGCACGTTAACTGTCAATGGCAAAAATATACGCCTCACTATTCCAGCCGGGATAGAAAACGGACAAGTCATAAGGATAAAGGGTTATGGTGGCGAAGGTTTGAATGGTGGCCCAAACGGAGACCTGATCATTAAATTTACTATTACGAACCACACTAAATTCAAACGTGACAAAGAAAACCTATACACAACTGTAGACATTGATTTATACAAAGCACTCCTAGGAGGAGAAATGACTACTGACACCTTTGATGGCAAAGTGAAGTTACAGGTCAAACCAGAAACTCAAAGTGGAACAAAAATAAAGTTAAAGGGCAAAGGTTTCCCTGTTTACAAAAAAGAAGGTGAGTTTGGTGATCTATATATTACGTACCACGTGAAGTTGCCAACCAAGCTAAGCGATAAAGAGAAAGAATTGTTTAATGAGTTAGCTAAAATGAGATCCTAATGGGAAAAGAAAATTTAATCCTGGTTAAAGAACTATGCAGCCATTACCAGGTAGAAATGTCTCTATTCACAGAATTACATGAATTTGGCATCATTGAAGTACAGATCGAAGAAGGATCATACTTTATTCATGAGAACAAATTAAAAACTGTTGAAAAGATACTTCGCATGAGGAAAGATCTCAATATCAACCTGGAAGGTATTGATACTGTACTGAATTTATTGGAAAAAATTAATGAATTACAAGCAGAGCTGAATACGGTAAAAAATAGACTTAGACTATATGAAGACCGCGTATAATGTTTTGGACATACCCCAATAACCTATTCGAACAGAAGGCTCAAATATCGCAGGGATTAGAGTGAGATCATTGCCAAATGTATTTAACAGATACATTTCACCATAAATTCACCTCCTTTGTCTCAGTCTCAATCCCTGTAAAAAGAATTCCATGATCTTTTTCATAAAGACAGCCAGTAAAAAATTCCTAGTTATTTTCTCATCAGCTCCTTAAATTTAATCAAGAATTTTCTTCATTATAAGTCGGTCTTTTCCAATACAAGAGAAATTTAAGTCCACCCAAAATGTGTCCCAAAGGCAAAGTCTTCACGACCATCGATCTCAAATCAAAATATTGAGGGGCTAAGTCCGTTTATAGATTTATGATCTATTTTCAAGGTAAAGTGCTGCGAAAATGGCTGAAGGCTATTGAGAGGATGGCCAACTAGGTACGGTCCACTCGCATGGTAAAACTGTACACGCATTATTTGAACCAACTTCAAGACATATCAAACCACAGTAGAGGTCAATTTGTATTGTCAAATATCAAGCGATACGAGCGGAAATCTTTTTCAGGAAGGCCATCGGTAAAAATGGTATTGTCAGGCAATGAGAATTACAATGTCGATGGGCATCGATACAATTTGCATCACGGGAGTTTTTTAGTAGTCGACAACGATAACTGGGTCGAGATTCTTGTTGATGCCAGAAAGGAAGTCAAAGGAATCTGTATTTTTCCTGAGAAAAAATTATTGAATGAGGTAGCAAAAACCCGTCTTTCCACTTGTCAATCTCTACTGGATAGTCCCTTCGAGACCGATGATATTAGCCTCGTTCACAACCTGTTCAATTGTAAAGACAATCGTACGGGTAGGTTCCTGATAAAAAATATATCAACCATCATTCAATTACAAGAGCGCAAAAAGTCCATTGACTTTGAAGACTTTTATGCAGGGCTTGCCGAATGCTTAATAGACGATCAATTAGAATTGCAAGGCCAACTTAGGAACATTCCTTGTATAAAAAGGACTACAAAAGAAGAACTCTATCGAAGGGTAGCTGTGGCGAGAAATTTTATAGCTGATAATTATTCTCTTAAAATGAGTTTGGATGATTTGGCACAGGAAGCATTTTTATCTAAATATCATTTTACGCGAACTTTCAAGTTGTTGTTTGGTATCTCCCCATATCAATATCTCCTGGGTCGGCGGCTAGAAAAGGCAGAGGAACTCCTTGCCCAGAATTATTCCTACAGTAAGGTGAGTGATCTCGTCGGCTTTTCTGACAGTAAAAACCTTAGAAAAGCGCTAAAAAAAATCAAAAGAAATAATTATTAGCAATAATTACCCCTCTTGGCTTGAATTGGAACATTTCTTTTACATCAGCACTAGACATTAAACATCAATCGCTATGCAAAAAGAAATATGCAACCCTCTGAAATCAATTTTAATCCTTCTTTTCATTTTATCAACAGGTAGCATTCTCCATTGTCAAACACTGAAAAGAAAAGTTTTTTTAGGCGCTAGATTAATGGAATTGTCAGCAGTGGAAAAGGAAACAGGCGCAAAATCAGGTATATATCTTCCTATGATTATAAGTGAAGGTAGCTTAGGACAAATGGGAATACCTAACGGCGCAGTTCTTCAACAGATCAATGATGAGCCCGTCCATTCAATAGGGGATTTGGGCCAAGTCCTCCCAGGCATTTTGGAAGGCGACCACCTAAGTGTAGTAGTATTTGTGGACGGGGAGAGAAAGACGTACGAGGGGAAAGCTTTAGGAAGGCCAAAGGAGGTGCATCCCCATGCTAGAGTAGAATATGGGGAGGTTGTTTATGAAGACAACGTTTTGCGGTCTCTTTTGTATTTGCCTGAAGGCAAAGAAAAACCACCGGTAGTATTTTTCCTTCAGGGTTATACATGCCAGAGCATTGAAATGCGGAATTTCAATCCGGCCAAGCAACTTATAGACTCATGGATAAAGGACGGTTTTGCCGTTTTCTTGGTTGAGAAACCAGGAATGGGAGACAGCGACAGCAAAATTCCATGCATGGAAATAGATTTTGACCAAGAATTACATGCT
>DATFJT010000354.1:0-4044 GCA_035269065.1 Saprospiraceae bacterium
TATTAATGACCAAATCAGATCCTTTAGTATGATTAAGGCATTCATCAAAAGACGAAGGAATTGTAAAGGTAACTGTACCAGTGTGCACATACATTCCTGGCATGTGTCCACTTTGTAAGGGATCACAAGTAGCGTTGGATACTATTGGATTATTGCAGGAACCACAAGTTGATCCCGATATGGTGCCTCGATAACACACTGGATCACCGTTGGGTAGACAAAACTTATAGAAAACCTCAGCAGGGTTATTGTCCAGGTCAAAACTTCCCGGATTGACAAGGATTTCTGCAATAAACCATTTTTGGCCAGCTCCGGCCTGAGAAAAATTCCAATTATTAACCAATATACTTACTTCAGGCGACCATGCCTCAGGATCTGTGTCACAAATGGATACATCCTCTGGTATTAAAAATTCTATGTGTCCTAAGTAATTCCCATTTCCATTTTGATCACATAAAACTACATCTGTAATATCTGCTTCTCCACAATCTTCACATCCATCAATTATTACTTCCTGACATATAGTCTCTGATTCAAATTCTTGACCACATTCTATAGTGAGGCAAACATCAAATGTACCATCATAAAGGAAAGTATGTGAAATATTTTTTCCTGTTCCCGTTTCATTGTTATACCCAAAATCCCAATTATACGATCCCGGATCACCAAAATTATCACCTACGAAGTCTACTTCATTGCAGTTGTTTACGGTAAAAGTAAAATCCGGATCCGGAAAGCATTCTGGTTCGCAAGAATATACATGAATATCACCTACTCTTACAATATGATACCCCCCAGACACAGTACTTGGAACTGGTTCTACATACAAATATTTTCCATGAATACTCGGATCATAAATGAAGGAAAAGCTATGTTGGTTTAGCAATTCTTGTTCACACCATACAACTGGTCTATCGTCAGGAATAAAATCATTGGGTGGATTTAAAACTAATAAATCCTGAACCAATCCAGACGCCTCACGAGTTTGAGACAGTCCTACTTTAAGAGCTCCTAATTCGATCGTGTTCGGAATGGAATAACTATTTACTTCGTATTTGAAAGATATTTCATATTCTTCACCCTCAACAAATGGGATTTCCCTAACAGTTCCTATGGATTCATTATTACTATCAAGGGAATACATGAAAAAAGAAGGAATTCTTTGATTTATATTCCCACAATAATCAGGGGAACTTATCCTATTAAACCAATTACACACCCTATCAAACTCGTAAATTGGAGATGGACTGTAACTAAAACTTGCTGTCCCGGATGGCTGAGAGAAATCTCCGTTTAAAATCACGTCACATTTGTCCAATTCAAAATCCTCACATCCGTTATACTGTCCACTAATTGCTATATCATAACAATAGAAATCTGTGCACTGTGCATTTGAGGCAATTAAACAAACCTTAAAAAAACCCTGATAGTCAAATACATAATCCAGTAAATCGGTTGAGGTTCCCACTTCTACTCCGTCTATTTCCCAAATGAAATTTGTTGCCCCAATAGAAGTATTAATAAAATCTACTTCAACTCCAGCCGTTGAGGCAAGTGGTCCCGTAAAATCTGCATCAACTGATCCACACTCTTCTAGACAGCCCAGAGAAGTGGAAAGACAACTTCTTTCTGTCGCCATCACTGCTTGCATTATTGTTTTTTGACCGGCGGTAAACTTGGTTTGACAATCCTGAGAGGAATAATCCATATAATTAGTAATAATATTACTATTGGGTCTTGATGGATTATAACAGGTATTCATGCCACTAATATCACAATTTGAACATGAACGTCGATGTGCATCTGTATCGGCGACTTCATCCCCCAAACTTGGATCTAATGATGGACAAATCGTCAAATTACAATCGAAATTACCATTGGCATCCAAGCAAACACTATTCGGGCAATCCCCTTCGAATGTATGAAACAGTCCAAGTCCATGCCCTAACTCATGAGTAAAAATGGTATTTAAATCAGTATTTGGCTTCAAGTTACCAACCGTTCCAAAAGCATTGTACAGCATAACGGTACCATCTATTCCATTGGGTGCTCCGGGAAAATAAGCATAACCCTGAACACCACTTCCTCCATTATTACCATTGATTTCTGATACTACCCATACATTATAGTAATCACAATTTGGCCAATTACTCAAGGCTTTAACTTCTAATTCATTGGCTGAAGTTATGCCAACATTTTCATAGCATGCTCCTCCTGCACAAACTCCGAAGCCATTTTCTCTGACAATTGCCCCGTTTGGAAGATCATTGCCAAAGGGATCCTTGGTGGCCAAACAAAAATCTATTTCTACATCTACTCCCAAACCATTTGCGTTTGAAAATCTTTCGTTCAAATTTGTGATTGCAGATTCAATTTGAGCATTCGAAATATTTGTCCCAATTCCTATGGGTTCTCCCAAGTGAATTACATGTACCACAACTGGAATGGTGTGTTGCATTTTATTGTTTACTGCCCCAGAAGCTATGGCTTGTTTAATCAGTTTCTTAGATCTATCAATATAATTTTCACCACTTAACTTAGCTTCACGTATTCTTTCATCAAACCCACAAGGCTCTTGTGCTAAAGTTGGAAAATTGATCCCCAGAAATAAAATCAAAAAAGTTAAAAAATAAAGTGGCTTAGGTCTTCCTAATGTCGCTCGTGTGTCGCTCGTGTGTCGCTCGTGTGTCGCTCGTGTTGATTAAAAAAGTTCATAACTATAATTTAAAAAGTCTAAAATCGTGCTGGTTTATTTCACATTTCCGAGCAAAGTGGTTTTTACCTTGGGTGGAATGCAGTATATCGTACAATTTAAAGGAAAAAAGACCCTAAAGCAAATTATGAGACTCAAAAGGCCAAAAGCTCTTCTTCTATATGACGTTTGAGGGATTTTTTATTCTAAGGTTAGCGCATCCGCCTAATTTTAAGTTGCACGCCATGAAAATAGATGCTCTGACAATATATTATTGTGAAGTGGATGATCATAATAAAGAATTATGAATTTTGAATAAATGCCTTTTTTTACTCTTGATAGCCGAGCTTGATAAAGTTGGAGCTCTCTGAGTATTTCCTTTTCATTCAATCCGTGCGGCGTTTTTTTCACTTCAATCTTTACCAACTGTGCAATATGATTCATTTGTATTTCTGACAAGATGTGAAGTGGAAGTCTCTCTGGAATTCTAGGGGTAGGCTTCACAAAATGGTTGAATTTTACCCATCCTTCCAATGGGCCTCCGACCCATTGCAGGGAAACTACACAATCAAAGATTGGCATTAAAATTCCACAAGCATATCGGCTCTTGATTTCGCATTTGAACGGCCGATCAAATGAAAGGAACCTGTGATCTAAGGTGCCGCCCCCACTGGAAGGTGTTGCTTTCTTTTAAAGGAATATACTGCGCCTCTTCAACGGAACAAATGATCTCGTAGAGATCAAATATTTACAGCACAATTCCAATAAGGAATGTCGACCCTGAAGGGGTCGTATATAAATTTTCAGCCCTGGACAATTGATCCTCTCATCGCAATTGTGAAATCAAAACAAGGGATCCCCGTATACAAGAACCCTTAAGAGGCAAGCCCCCCTTGTAAACTGCAACTTCCTATTTACCGCACCAAAGTCACATCCCCGCTCTTTACCTGTTGCTGACCTAAGGCGTTGCGGTATTCCACCACATAGACGAATACCCCGGGATTCATGGGCTTGTCTCTATAGGTGCCATCCCAGATCACATCAGGGGTGTTTTTCCATTCCGCGATCTTGTTGCCCCAGCGGTCGAAGAGCATCGCCCGATCGATTTGATCAATGCCATCCGGTAGATAAATCTGCCAGCTATCGTTGTTGCCGTCGTCGTTCGGGCTGAAGGCATTGGGGATAAAGATATCCGGACGGTCTTCTTCTTTGACATTGATCTGAAACGAGCGGCTGTAGGTACATCCAGAACTATGGGTCAGTTCCAGGCCTATTTCCTGCCCGTCTATCGGGGAGACCTCTGTCTCCACACAATCGGGGCAGCTCATTAGCTTTTCAGGTGTCCAGCGGAT
>DATFJT010000355.1:0-3597 GCA_035269065.1 Saprospiraceae bacterium
AAAGCCATTGGCCAACAGATTGCAGAAATGATTGAGAATGGGAGTACACTACAGATGGGGATTGGCGGTATTCCGAATGCCGTATTGACCTTTTTGGAGGGGCATAAAGATCTTGGTATACACTCAGAAATGTTCACGGACGGCATGCTGCCCCTGGTCCAAAAGGGGATCATCACCGGCGCCCTGAAGAAAAAACACCCCGGTAAAATCGTGTCTTCATTTGTCATTGGGACCAAAAAATTATACGACTTCCTGGATGACAACCCTCAAGTGGCTATGCTGGAGTCCGACTATGTCAACAATACCGATGTCATCAGGAAAAACCCCAAGGTTGTTGCCATCAATAGCGCCATAGAAATTGATCTGACAGGGCAGGTTTGCGCGGATTCAATCGGAAAAAACATCTATTCCGGGGTTGGTGGTCAAATGGACTTCATACGCGGAGCATCTCTATCAGAAGGGGGAAAACCCATCATTGCTATGGGCGCCAGAACGAGCAAGGGACAGCCTAAGATTGTACCGACGCTGAAAACTGGAGCTGGTGTAGTCACCACTCGGGCACATGTTCATTATATCGTTACCGAGTTTGGGGTAGCTCATTTATACGGAAAATCCATAGAAGAAAGAGCTCGGCTGTTGACCCAGTTGGCGCATCCCGAAGATCGAGAGTTATTAGAACGGGAAAGCAAAAACATATATGGATAAAATCTAAATATCTTTCTATCCTTTTGTTTTTGAAATAATGCGGGATTATCTGTAGTATGCACCAGAATGGATATATCACATAGCTACATTGATTTATTACAAAAAGGCGATCGAAAGAGTTTTGAAAGGCTCTATGACAATTATGCCCCTAATTTATTAGGTGTCGTATGTCAAATGCTCCACGAAAAACCAATGGCTGAAGATGTTTTACAGGAGTCGTTCATCAAGATTTACAAGAATATTGAAAGCTACGACCCCGAAAAGGGAGGTCTGTTTACCTGGATGCTCAATATCTGTCGAAATAGCGCCATCGATAGAAAAAGAAAAATCAATCGTGAAAGAGAAAAAGTGAACCGCTTTGAATCTACAGACGTATCTACAAATGAAGCACCGGAGCTTTGGATAGAAGATACAACCATTGCCGAAAAAAGAAAAAACTTGAATGAGGCACTTGAAGAGCTCCCTCAAGAACAAAAAATAGTGATAAAAAATCTTTATTTCGACGGGTTAACTCAAAGAGAATTGGCCAAAACTAAGGATATTCCCCTGGGAACCATTAAAAGTCGTGTGCGCCTGGGCATGAAAAAACTTAGAGAGAGCCTCAAAATACAGCTCTTGTGGATGTAAAAAAATATATCGAGTCCGGCATAATTGAAGCCTATTGCTTGCAGCAAACAGCTGAAAAGGAAACCCGGGAGGTGGAATGCCTTTCAAAAATATATCCCGAAATACAGGAACGTATTTATGCATTTAATGAAGAACTTCATGAATTAAGTGCCAAAATGGCCATCTCACCAATTCCCTCTCTAAAAGCCAAGATTTTTGAAGAAATAGATCGTATCCCAAAGATGCGAATTGAAAAAAATGAAAATGAAGCTAGTGTCAAACAGGTAAATACCAATTGGCTGGCAGCCGCCTCTGCCTTGCTACTTTTGGGACTGGGTTTTCTACTTTATCAATTTTCCCATCTCCAAGGAGACTATCAACAATTGGCAAAATCCTCTGCCGAGATTCAAGAAAGGAATAATGACTTGCGCAGTCAAATAGAGCAAAGCCAGGAGCAATTGGCTTTTCTAACGCATAGTGCTACTCAGGAATGGGTTTTATCTGATCCAAACCAAGCTGATCTTATTAAGGCAATAGTTTATTGGAATCCTAATAACCAGAAATATTTTTTAACTGCAGAGTCCCTGTCAGATCCAGATCCCCGAAGCCAATATCAGGTTTGGGCCATCATCGGTGACCAGCCTGTAAGCATCGGTCTAATAGAACCTGGGGAAAAATTCATCGCACTAAGCCATATAGAACTTTCAGACATAGATGCTTTTGGTATCACCATGGAAAAAATGGGTGGTAGCAAGCAACCTACCATGAGCCAACTCAAGGCAATAGGAACCTCCGGGTAGAATTTCTCTTCTTTTTTTTAAAAAAATCTACGAAAGGTGATCCACCTGAAAAATGGCACGTATGTATGGTAGATTATTTCATAAAAAACAAAAGAATGAAAATTTTAAAAATCTTATTTATTGCATTGTTAGGTCTCATAACTTTTTCTTGTGAAGACGATGACGACGACATGATGAACCCGGGGCCTACAGGTGACGAAATGGTTTATGAACTTGGCTCAAGGGACGTCCAGGGAATGTCCGGAACGGCCACATTTGTGAAAAATGACGACCAGTCTACTACCATCATTCTGGAATTACAAGGCGCTGTAGATGGCGACAGCTATCCCGCCCATATTCATGATAATACTGCAGTAGAAGGAGGGGGTATCGCTGTTTCTCTTGAGCCAGTTGAAGGATCTAACGGGAGAAGTGAAATTACCATTTCAGAATTAGATAATGGACAAGCCATCACTTACGAAGAATTGCTACAGTACGATGGATATATTAATGTTCATAAATCTGCTAATGACCTGGCTACAATTGTTGCTCAGGGTGACATTGGACAAAATATGCTAACCGGGGAATTCCGCTTGTACCAATTGGGTGAGAAAGATGTAGATGGAGTAAATGGTTCCGCCCGATTTGAGGAAAGAATGAATGGAGAAGCTCTTGCTACTTTGGAACTTAACAACAGTACAAGGTCTGAAGATTCTCCAGCACATATTCATATGAATACAGCTGCGGAGGGTGGTGCTATTCTATTCACTTTTAATGCTGTAGATGCTGATACAGATATGAGCATGACCAATGTTGCAGAATTGGACGATGGCAGTGCTTTCGGATACGATGATCTACTTAATGTGGATGGTTACATCAACGTCCACCAATCAGCAAATGATCTTGCAACCTTGCTTGCACAAGCTGATATCGGACAGAATGAATTAACAGGCGAATCAAAGGTATATGTACTGTCTGAAAAAGACGTAGACGGTATAGAAGGTACTGCAACGTTTATGGAACGTTTAAACGGAGAAGCACTGGCTGTTCTTGATTTAGAGAATACACCTCAAGACGGGGAACATCCTGCACATATTCATAGGAATACTGCCGCAGATGGTGGTCCAATTGCCCTGACTTTTAATCCAGTTATTGGTGCTACCGGCATTAGCCACACAAACATTTCTGCAATAGATGATGGTACGACTATCGGATACGATCAAATACTTGATTTTAACGGTTATATCAATGTCCATTTATCCGCGGAAGACTTGGCTACAATTGTTGCCCAGGGGAACATTGGAGTGAACGAATAATGAATTCATGATTCAATGAGAATCGAAATCATGTGATTTGAATTTAGAAAAGCCTGCTTCCTAAGAAGTGGGCTTTTCTCATATATAATATTGTACTGTATCTGCCATTTAACTCGGACCAGTGCTTATGTATTGAGAACAACTGTATATAAATCTTTTCTGCAACGGAACAGGCCAAGCTCACACGCATA
>DATFJT010000356.1:0-3816 GCA_035269065.1 Saprospiraceae bacterium
GAAATGAAAGCGGATGAGGAAATCAAGATTCAATACGCCTCCAAGTTTGCCCGCATTGCCAATTACTGGAAGAAGTGGATTGGAGAAAATCAGGGTTTGGAGCGCTCAAAAGGCATTCAGGAAAAACAGGAATATGAGAAAGAGTTGATGCGCAGAATTTATCTAAATCCAGATTGGGAAATTAAATACGGCACCCTGTTGCCTCAGTTAGACCAATTGTATCAGGACATGGAACCCTATGCCATCAGCAATGCGATTTTCTTTGAAACTTTTTACCGCAACATCGAATTGGCCAGAATTGTCTACCTGAGTCGCAACACACTCAGCCGCATGGAGGCAGGAGAAGAAGCATTTAACAGCTACAGGGAGCGCATCAAGAATTTCCTGGCGGACTTTCATAAGGATTACAGTCCAATGGTAGACCGCCAGGTATTTGCCAAACTCATGGCTATGTACGTTATTCAGAGCCCAGAAGCATTTTTACCTGAGGGAAGCACAGCACTTGACGAGCCCTTTTTCACTCAAAAAGCCAATGAGATATTTTCTTCCTCTGCCCTGCTCAACAAAGAAAATTTTGATGATCTTTTCAATTTGCCGATGAAGAAGTTTGAGAAGCAACTCACCAGCGATCCGGCTTATGAGTTTTTCCTGCCTTACATCGATACATATTTTGAGAAAGTCAATGGCCCTTATGAGCAGCACCAGGACAGCATTGAAGCCCTCATGCGCAATTACATGAAAGTGCAGATGCTGGCTTATCCCGAGAAAAGGTTCTACCCGGATGCCAACTCTACGATGCGCGTCACCTACGGACAGGTAAAATCTTACAGCCCCAAAGATGCCGTGGTATATGAACCCGTCACTACCCTGGAAGGAGTGATGGAAAAATATGAGCCGGGTGATTATGAATTTAATGTGCATGACAAGCTCATCGAGCTATATGAGAATAAAGATTATGGTCCTTACGCAGACGACAATGGACAAATGCCGGTGTGCTTTATCGGCACCAACCATACCACAGGAGGCAACTCCGGAAGTCCGGCCCTGGATGCCTATGGGCGATTGATTGGCCTCAATTTCGACAGGGCCTGGGAGGGCACGATGAGTGATTACAATTACGATCCTGAGATTTGTCGAAACATTATGGTGGATGTGCGTTATATACTATTTATAGTCGATAAATTTGCCGGAGCCGGACACCTTGTGGAAGAAATGGACCTGGTAGAAAGTAAAGTCTGGGATCAAAGACCTGTGGAAACGCGATAATTATGCAGGTCAAGACGAGCCGAGGCAACGTTTTGACTTTCTGAGGTATCTATAAGAGTGGTAGAAGTCAAGAAAAATCAATATATTGGCTAATCGCCTGTTTAAGAAAAAGTTAATCAAAAAAAAGAGTAAGACCATGGCCAAATGGATAAGTGTTTTGAGTAGTGTACTATTTTTATTCCTTTTCACCTCAATGGGAGCCAAGACCATTGAACCGGACCAGCACCGAAAAGCAGTAGAAAGCTTCAAACAGGAATACAAGGAATTTACAATGGCGATGAAGCGGGGTGAGTCCGGCACGTGTAGCCAGTTGTTACAATCCCTTGTCAAGAAAGCAAAAGCAGAATGGGATTTAACCAAAGAAAAGCACCAGTGGTTTGGCACCTACAAATGCAACAGCATTGACCAGGAATCCATCGCCTACCAACTCAAAGGTCGTGTCACAAAGCAAGAAGAGATTCTGGCCGGATTGACTGGTTTGTCGACAAAAGAGGTATTGGATGCCCAGTCTATGGAAACAGCTGAAAGATATTTGAGCTTTCTTTATGACAGTATGAAAGAAAACCTGGAAGAATCAGAGACCATTGCGAGCAGTTGCGGACTGTAAGAGTAAAAATAAATCGAAACACAGAAAGCCGGCCATTATAGCCGGCTTTTTTAATTTGGAATCTCGGGCCCGAGTAGTTTTGATTGTTGGTACCCGGTTTCACTACTCCATTCGAATTTTTGCCAGATATTCTCTTGGTGTCAAGACTGAAAGTTCACTTTCCCTGTAATCTTTCGTATTCCTTGTAATGATTATTTCATGTCCGGCTTCCTCTGCGCAATAGTTTTGTACCCCATCTTCAAAATCCTTAAATTTTGAATGCGCTGCCTTGTCAATTATCATCTGTCCAACTTCTTCGATATGAACTATCCTTAAAATTTTATTTATCTGTTTATCCGCCTTCCTTTGATTCTGTATTTTCCCGATTATGAAGTAGATGTTCGTAATAGTTATTGGTGAAATACATAGTTTTACCTTAGATGATAATGACCGTTCAATTATTTCAGCAATATCATCCATAAATGGTTCTCTGTCGAGCAACAAGTCTAAAAGCACATCAGAGTCTAAAAATATATTTCTCATTTGCCTAAATATTCCTCCAATAGTGCGTCCTGAAGCATTTCTTTGTAAGAATTGAAGTCTTTGGGCATTTTGACTGAGCCTTTTAATTCTTTTACCACACCTGATGCGCTCAATTCATGCTTTGATTGCTCAGTATTTGTCAGGGATTTCAGATACTCCTCCACGATGCCAGATAAGCTTTTTCCACTAGATTTAGCGTATTCTTTCGCTTTATCAATAACCATTTGATTGATCGATAAGGTTAGCTTGCTCATACGTATTTTATTTTACGTACAAAGTAAGTGGTTTGATCGATTTTGTCAAGTGGATGGTTCTTTATTCTTGACGTGAATACCCTTTCTTTAGATGCCCTATTGAGCAAATAGCCTCTTGTAAAGGTGACCATATTGAAGAAAGCAACTGTCCTTAAACTCCGTTGTGCCTGGATAAGTTGGCTGAAATCTATCTCTACCTCAACACATGCAAACTCGACCTAATCGGCCCATATCCACTGAATTCCAATCTATAGAAGTAAACGCCATCCGGCAGGTCTTCTCCCCGACTGTCCTGCCCTTGCCAACTGCAATTCTCATAACCCTCTTCCTGATAAAGAACGGTACCATTGCGGTCCATGATGTAGAGTCCTGCAATATTGTTCAGCATGTCTTCCGGGCCTTCTATGCACAAAACATCATTTCGGCCATCTCCATTCGGAGAAATGACATTGGGATAGTTCAATTCTTCAGCGGGCCTGCCCTCAGCTTCGATAACTGAGGTGAAAAACTGCATGCACCCATTGTCATCTGTGATCAATGCGCTTATCTCCATCAAACTGTCTTGCAAGGTCAAATCCAGGGGGTAGCATTCACCACAATCGACCTCAGCCATTTGCCATTCCACACCATCAGGGTCAGGTATGAAGTCCAGGCTGATTTCATCGCCTAAGTAGTATTCCGGTGGGGTGATGCGCAAATTGTAATTGGGCAAGGGATATGATGAAACCAACACGCTGTCTTTGTAGGTGCATCCATTTTGGTCTATATACTCTACCAGATACAATCCTGAACCAGAAACCCTTGGGTATTGAGCATTCAGATTGTCTATCAAGCGACCATCCGGAGTAGACCACAAATAATCTTCTATCCCATCAGCCATGGCGGACCAATTCAGTGAAGTAGTATCTTCGGGACATAATTCTAATGATGACGCTCCATCAATCCTGTAGGAGGGATGCAAAGCCACGGTGAAGCTGTCCCGGTAACCACAACCTCGCAGGTCCTCGTAAAATAGAGTATACAGTCCTGCTTCTGAGACTATCGGGTTAACTTCGGTAGCTCCCTGTTCTATGCCTCTCCCCGACCACAGTATATTCCTCAGTCTGTCCGCATCATCCGAGATCAGCCAATTGATCTCATAGCGCTCTTCCATACAAAACGTATCCC
>DATFJT010000357.1:0-23083 GCA_035269065.1 Saprospiraceae bacterium
GATTAGAAGTCAGTTGCTCTATCCAGCTGAGCTACGG
Organism: Saprospiraceae bacterium; assembly: GCA_035269065.1. GTDB lineage: Bacteria > Bacteroidota > Bacteroidia > Chitinophagales > Saprospiraceae > DATFJT01. The sequence continues at coordinate 38 of DATFJT010000357.1, forward strand.
AACCATGATCATCCTTAAATCTAAAGCTTTTCATCAAAAAGCGATCATCAAGAATTTTTAGAAATGCAAAGGTATACATCTATTTATAAATGGACAAGAGATGGGCTTATAAAGGCTGGTAAAACTTCGCGATATAATAAAAATTGAGAATTCTTTCCTTGCGCAGGCAACGTTTGTGTTCAATAAATTATATATTAAGTTAAACAATTGCACTTGCAGGGTAGTTTCGCAAGGGTAATTCAGCCATGAAACATTACTAATCACAAAAGAATTCACCATTATGAAAAAATTATTTTTACTTATTGTTGGCATATTCGCCTTTGGTGCCATGATGGCCCAAAATGCGAATTTGCAGATTATTCACAATTCACCCAGCCCGACTGTAGATGTTTACGTCAATGGGGTGAAGACGCTTACTGACTTTGAATTCCGTACAGCAACTGATTTTCTCGAAGTTCCTGCCGGAGTAGATCTCCAAATTGATGTAGCACCAGCACCTTCAGCGGATGTATCTGAGTCTATTTTTACGCAAACAGTTAATCTTGATGCTGACATCAATTATGTAGCGATTGCACAAGGTGCCGTTGGAGATATGAATAGACCTTTCGGTCTGGCCTTGATTGGCAATGCATTGACTGCTTCTCCTAATCCGGCTACTGTAGCGCTTAATGTAGTGCATGGTGGTCAAGATGCGCCTAATGTGGATGTGACGCCAAGAGGTGCAGGCATGCCATTGATTGCCGATTTGGCTTTCGGAGAGAATACAGGATATGTAGAATTACCTGAGGATAAATATCTACTCGATATTTTGGTTGCCGGAACACAGAATGTTGCCGGCAGTTATGTGGCTGATATAAATGGTTTAGCTGGTGGTGCCGGTGTCGTATTGGCCTCTGGTTATCTGGATCCTTCCCTTGGTGATGGATTTGGTTTATTCCTGGCCTTGCCTTCTGGAGGAGATTTGGTAGAACTGCCCGTTGAGGAATTTGCCAACGTTCAAATTATCCATAATTCACCAGAGCCAACTGTCGATATCTGGTTGAATGGCAATAAGGCCATTGAAAACTTTGAATTTAGAACTGCTACTGGCTTTTTAGAATTGACAGCTGGCTTTGATATTGAAATAGGAGTAGCCCCATCACCTTCTGATGACCCTTCTGATATTATTTTTACAGAAACAGTTAATCTTCAGGCAGATGAGAATTATGTAGCTCTTGCACAGGGAGCATTGGGTAATATGATGCGACCTTTCCAACTAAATATCATTGCTGATGCTCAAACTGCATCAGGCAATAATCAGATTGTGGCTTTAAACATTGCCCACGGGGGTGTAGATGCACCAGCTGTAGATGTGGCTGCAAGGGGAGCAACAGATCCAATTGCTGAGAATTTGGCATTTTCTGAAAATACGGGTTACATCAACTTCCCGCCGCAAACATTCATTCTGGATGTCTTTGCAACGGGTGCAGATACCCCGGTAGCTACTTTCCTGGCTGATGCTTCTGCTCTTGGAGGCGGCGCTGCTATTGTATTCGCTTCTGGTTATATTGATCCTGCTTTAGGTCCTGCTTTTGGATTGTTTGCAGCTTTGCCGGATGGTACAGTGATCCAATTTGATCAGGCAGAATTTGCCACCTGGCAAATTATTCATAATTCTCCAGGCACTCCAGTCGATGTCTACATTGACGATAATTTAGCTTTGGACGATTACGCTTATACGGTAGCTACAAATACGGCACTTGTGCCAGCAGGAGTAGATATCAAACTGGACATTGCGCCCGCCAATAGTACTTCTTCTGCAGATGCGATTTTTACCGAAACAGTGAATTTTGAAAATTTTAAAAATTACGTTGTATTTGCTGAAGGTATTGTCGGAGACCCCGATGCCCCATTTGGACTAAGTGTTTCTGACCGTGTACAATTAAATGCACAGAATCCGAACAATGCGGAGTTGTTGATTCACCATGGATCGCCGGATGCCCCTGCCATCGATATAGGAGAGCGCAATGGAGATTTGTTGTTGACGGATTTGGAGTTTAGAGAGACAGCAGATGCCTATGCCTCTCTGGAGGCACGCAATTACTTTATCACTTTATATCCGACAGGGACACAAGATGAGTTTAAGACTTACCAGGCGGGATTGACGGGTGCAGAAGGACTTGTAGCAACGGTCTACGCGACTGGATTGGTGGGCAGTACAGAGCCTGCTGAAGAATTCAGATTGATATTGGTCCTTTCTAATGGACAGAGTATTGCATTGCCAGAGGTTGGGTTTTCGAATGTCCAGATATTGCACAATAGCCCTGATCCGGCAGTAGATATTTTTATAGATGGAGTGAAGGCACTATCAGATGTAGCTTTCCGCACAGCGACACCGCCTATTGAGTTTTTGTCGGATGTAGACATTGAGGTAGGCATAGCTCCCGCGGGAGGTACGATCAATGATGTCATATTTTCAACTACAGTAAGTTTTGAAAAGGATGAGAATTACCTGGTAGCAGCTGAAGGTATTGTGGGTGACGCAAATACGCCATTCAACTTGAATGTCATAGATGATTACCGTTTCGAATCACAGGATCCTGCCTCTGTAGATATCTTGGCTTTACACGGCTCACCGGATGCGCCAGAGGTTGATGTCTTAGCCAACGGAAACTCTTTCGTGGAGGATATCGAATTTGGTGAATCGGCAGGTTATTTATCTGTGGCTCCGGCCAATTATGAACTGAGTGTAACACCATCACAAGACAATACCACGGTGGTAGCGAGATATTTGGCTGAATTGGAGAATGCAGCCGGAGCAGCCGTGACTGTATTTGCCAGTGGATTATTAAACGGAACACCTGAGTTCGGCTTGTGGGCATTATTGGCAGACGGGACTACTTTCCCATTGCCATTGATTAGTTCAACAGTTGAGCGCGTCGAAGACAACATTGATCTACGCGTAGGACCAAATCCGGCAAGCACTTTTGGTATGATTCACTTTAGTGAAGCTATGGATGTTAACCGCATTGACCTTGTAACAATTCAGGGCCAGGTCGTCCGTAATTACCAGGAAGGACAGTTGGAAGGTTATTCAGGAGCATACAAATTTGATCTGAATGGTATACCAAGTGGTTCTTATGTATTGAGAATTATGTCAAATGATAAGACTTATGTTTCCAGATTGTCAGTGATCAAATAATCACACAATTCTGAAAAGAATAAAGCCCCGGCGAATGTCGGGGCTTTTTTACTTTGAGGGTGTGGAGGATAAGAAAAATATTGCCCTTATGACTAAATCATATCTAAAGCCATGACGAAATAGGTCAAAAAGAAGGGTAGTGCTACCCAAAACCATTCAGGCTTTACCAATATGAGTGCAACAACGACAAATAGTGAAACCAATGTGACGATCCAATAAAAACCTCTGGATTTAGTACTCCTTTCCATGACCCATCTAATTTTTGTTCGTGTAAAAATACAATTCAAACTGAAAAAGTCTAAAGAAAAAACAGGATAATGCATGACAGAATTGGTAACCACCACCCATGAAGATCAATTTAAATTTTCCGGAAAGATTCTTGAATGCTCAACTTCGAACTGTACTGGGCCATAATAGCCTTTCTCACAAGGGTATACAGATTATTCAGGCAAAAATAGTGGAATTGGCTTGTCCAAAAGATCAGCATACCATTGTCGTAGCAGGACACTATACTTTCGTTTATGTCTCATCCATTTTTGCTACTCCTCCTCTAGAAGCACGGATTTCTTTGAAATTACACCCCTTATTATCCAGAAAGAAACTGAGTTTTCAGGTGCTTTCTATAGAACCAGTTGGTATCAGTGGGTTTTCACAAAAATGGAAGGACAAATGGCTTTCGCGTTTCATCACCTGGGTACGTCCTTTTCTAATTAAGCAAATTAATAATAAAATAGGAGCCTTGGCAGATGTTGATCTGGAATCAAAATTGAAACAAGGAATCCTTTCTCAAATAGAACACCAGGTCTACGCGGCCACAGGACTTCAACTGGTTGAACTTAAACTTCAATTGAATTCTTTTTACAAGGAGAAAGACGAAGATCTTTGGATTGAATTGGGGACCCAAGCGGAATGGAAGTACCAGAAGGCGTACCTGGATATGAAAATTGAGTTGTTTCCCGACCAAGAAAGTCAACGTCCTTGGCATATCTTATTAAACGAGGAAGTGTTGCATCGCTTGATCGATCAATTTCTCATTCAGAAGGATCTACAGTCCAAAATAGTCATGAAGCATGTGGGTTTAAACCAACATAAGTTGGTCATTGATTTTGAAGTAAAGCACCCTGTTCGCCTGCAACTGCAGTGGTCCGCCAATATCGTCTTAGGGGATGAAGAAGTGGAATTGTCAGAAATAAATATTGGAGTTATGGAAGGTAGAAGAGGCTGGAAGGAAATCCTTGCCTTGCCAGGACTGAGGTGGATGATGAACAGAAAATGGTCCGATAAGACTTCCTGGACTTATCAGGAATTGAATGTTTTACTCAATCAGCAGGTAATTAGCGCCATGGGAGAAATGGATGATCACGTAGAATTAAGTGCAGACCTCAATGTTGAGTCCATACAATGGCAGGAAGCTCAATTGTCGGTCTTCATTCACGGGGATATAAACTTAGATCATTTACACTGAATAGATGTGATCATAAATACGATGAAGGTCCAGTTTTTCATCCAGGAGATGGATTACGCAAATACACCCATTGATCCTGCGACCGTCTATTTCTTTGAATTGTAAGCTGTAATCCGTGGGTACGTTAAACAACATCTGAATGATTTCCTCAGGAAAACTGGTTTTGTGGTACTTTCCCAGGACAAAGGCGACATAATTGGACTGAATGCTGGTTGCACTGAGGCAAAAAGATCCATCATCTTTAAGTTTGGCAAAAGGATCGAGGTCGTTGAGACAGTCAGGATGTCCGCAAATTTTATCCTCCAACTCATTGAAAAGTTGAATCAAGTCCAACGGTGGTGTGGGATGTACAGCTTCTTTCACTTGATCGTAGGTAATCATTGATTTAATGGCTAATTCGAGTAAGTGTATATCAAAAGCTGTTCCAGAAATAAATAATTGAAGATCAGTTTTTTTCCTTTTTCATTGTAAGGCGTAAGGCATTGGACTGATCGTTCATCAGCAATTCCAGGGTGTCCTGACCTATCAAATCGTATGCAATTTGTTTAGTCGGTTGTTCCCGGAGGGTGTCCTGCATATAAAGTAGATTTTTCTTTTGGCTCAGTAAGCCTTTCTCAATCAAGCCGGTATTTCCTCTAAAAAAATAAGCACCATTCTCGTCAATGTAAAGAGAGCAAAGCTCTGCCTTACTGTTATCCATCAAATGGCCATTCTCATATAGCGACAAACCAGTCCAGGTCCCTGAAATATCTTTCTCGCCACAAGAAATGAAGAACAATAGGCTGAAGCTCAAAACCCTCATGCTGTTAAAAAACTCTGGTGGCAGAGTCCCTCGGTTTTTTTGCTTGTCATTCCTCATTAGAAAAAGGACTGCATGACAATAAATACACCTGCCCCGGATATGAATCCAAGAAATGCCAGCCAGGTTACATTTTTAACATACCAGATGAAGTTTATCCTTTCCATACCCATGGCGGCCACTCCGGCAGCGGATCCTATAATCAACATAGATCCCCCGGTACCGGCAGAGTAAGCAATGAAATGCCACAGGGAATCATCCATGGGTTTTGTGTACATACCCATGGAGGCAGCTACCAGGGGCACATTGTCAATAATGGCGGATAAGCCCCCCAGGATAAGTACCACCAAATTTTGATTCGGTATGGCTGCCTGCATCAATTCTGCGAGATACATGAGCAAACCGGTTTCGTGACCATTGTACATAACCGCTACAGACTCAAGGGCAGCTACAGCCATCAAAATACCGAGGAAGAATAAAATACTGCTCATCTCTATGCGAGACAAAGCCTGGTGGGCGCTGTATAGATGCTTGCGGTCATCTTCCAGTTCTTCTTCCGGGTTGATGTATTCTGATACCAGCCAAACGACACCTAATGCGAGCATCATGCCGACGTATGGAGGTAAATGGGTAATCGTCTTAAAGACAGGTACAAAAACCAGGGCTCCGATGCCTACGTAAAGCATTGTTGAACTGCTCAATAATTTTTCTTTGCTCGATCTGCCTCGTCCTTCTTCATTTGGATCTGACGTAATTTGTCCTTTAAACGGTTTCATCAGGGAAGCCACAAAGAACGGAACCACCATACATATAATACTTGGCAGCACCAGGTGACTAATCAAGCCGCCTGTACTTACTTTTTTACCGATCCACAGCATCGTAGTCGTAACATCACCGATGGGGGACCAGGCACCTCCGGCATTGGCAGCTATCACTGCCATACTCACAAACCATAAACGCTCTTTTTTGTCCGGCACCAATCTCCTGAGTAAAGATACAAGTACAATGGTAGAGGCCAGGTTGTCTAGGGTAGCGGAAAGAAAGAAAGCAAGAAAGCCCAGAATCCACAATAGGGTACTTTTTTTCGTAGTCTTGATCTTGTTGGTTATAACAGCAAAACCCTTGTGTAAATCGATGAGCTCCACGATGGTCATGGCACCAATAAGAAAAATAAGGATCTCAGCTACCTTTCCGATGTGATGGAGCAAAACTTCATCAATATGTCCCAATTCGTGCTCGGCATTGACCACATCAAGATGCCCGTAAGAAACGAATGCCCAGCACAAGGCACCCATGATAAGGGCTGGTACCGTTTTATCTAGTCTAAGGGGGTGCTCAAAAACAATGATGAGGTACCCGACAATGAAACATATGATGATTGCTGTTAACATGGTATGGTGTTGAAATTAAGAGCGTAAAAATAGAAAATTCTTAGTCTAGAAGACCTTCTGAGTTTCATTTAAAATGATTTTATCTGCATCTCCTTTTGAATTCTTATATTTTTGCGCAAAAACAAGGCATGGTCACGATTGGAAATACAGACTTGGGAGAATTTCCCCTCCTGCTCGCTCCCATGGAGGATGTGAGTGACCCTCCTTTTCGCGCACTTTGCAAGGCTTACGGCTGTGATATGATGTACACAGAGTTTATATCAGTGGAGGGCCTCATTCGCGATGCTGAGAAAAGTGTACAGAAATTGGACATTTACCCTGAAGAGCGTCCCATTGGAATTCAAATTTTTGGTGCTGAGATCGACAGCATGAAAAAGGCTGCCGAGATCGTGGAAAATGCCCAACCCAATGTCCTGGATATCAATTATGGTTGTCCCGTAAAAAAAGTGGTCTGTAAAATGGCCGGGGCAGGCATTCTGCAAGACATCCCTAAAATGGTGGAATTGACCAAGGAGATAGTTCAATCCACCAATTTACCTGTAACGGTGAAGACCAGGTTGGGCTGGGATGATCATTCTATCCGAATTGTTGAAGTGGCTGAACGACTGCAGGATGTCGGTATCAAGGCGATTTCTATTCATGGCCGAACGAGAAAACAAATGTATAAGGGTACGGCGGACTGGGAGTGGATTGCCAAGGTGAAGAACAATCCAAGGTTGCACATTCCGGTTTTTGGCAATGGCGACATTGATTCACCTGAAAAAGCATTGGAATATAAAAATAAGTATGGTGTAGACGGTATCATGATTGGCCGGGGCAGTATTGGTAAGCCATGGATCTTCAGAGACATCAAACATTATTTTCAAACCGGGGAGCTACTACCGCCTCCTGATTTATCTACTAAAGTTGATCTCGTTAAACAGCATTTGCGACATTCGCTTGAATGGAAGGGCGAGCGCCTGGGTGTTCTCGAAATGCGGCGCCACTACGGCAATTATTTCAGGGGGCTGCCAGGGATAAAATCCTATAGAAGTCGCTTGGTAACCACCGACGCATCGGAAGAGGTATTTGGAATACTGGAGGAAGTCCGAGAAGATTACAGATCAACAGAATTATTGGAAGCCTGATTGCATGAGTAGAATCATCAGTAAAGATCAGAATGAGCAGTACCTGTTTGAACTCATTCACGACAAATCCAGGGAGCTTAATCAACCCGCCTATGTTATAGGAGGCTATGTCCGTGATCAGATTATGGATCGACACACCAAGGATATAGATATCGTGTGTCTGGGCAGTGGGATCAAATTGGCGGAAGAAACGGCTGCAGCACTGAAACCCAAACCAGAGGTGGTCGTTTTCAAAAGATTCGGAACAGCCATGTTTAAGTGGCGAGATGTAGAAATGGAATTTGTCGGAGCCAGGAAAGAATCTTACAGCCCGGATAGTCGAAAGCCAGCTGTAGAGGAAGGTACGCTTGAGGATGACCAATACCGGAGAGACTTTACCATCAATGCCCTGGCCTATAGTCTGAATGAGGATTTTGGTGCCTTGGTGGACCCATTTGGTGGGGTAGAGGATATTGAAAAAGGACTAATTCGGACACCTTTGGACCCTGAGCGTACTTTTTCTGACGATCCTTTGCGAATGATGCGGGCCATCCGCTTTGCTACTCAACTGAACTTTAGGATTAAATCAGAAACATATGAGGCCATTGCTGCTTCCAGTGAGCGAATAGCGATTGTCTCAAAGGAGCGAATTAATGTGGAATTAGAGAAAATTCTGGCCTCGTCTAAGCCTTCCATTGGATTCAAAATACTGGAAGAAACAGGTCTTTTAAAACACATTTTGCCGGAGCTGGTGGCACTTAAAGGTGTAGATTTTGTGGACGGTAGAGGTCATAAAGATAATTTTTATCACACCCTGCAGGTAGTAGACAACCTGGCTGAGAAAACGGACAAGATATGGCTGCGCTGGGCCGCTGTTTTTCACGATATCGCGAAACCTGCTACCAAGCGATACGATAAAGAGGCCGGATGGACCTTCCACGGTCATGAAGCTCTCGGGGCAAAATGGATCCCCAGGATATTTCGTAGATTGAAGTTCCCCCTGGACAGCAAGATGAAATACGTGCAAAAACTGGTTCGCCTGCATCTCCGCCCAATCAGTTTGACTAAGGAGAATATCACGGACTCGGCTATTCGAAGATTGCTCTTTGAGGCGGGAAACGATCTGGAGGATTTACTCATGCTCTGCGAAGCCGACATCACCTCTAAAAACTCAAAAAAAGTACAGCGTTACCTCAATAATTATAAGATGGTGCGTGAAAAGCTACAGGAAGTCGAAGAAAAGGACCGCATGCGAAATTGGCAGCCCCCTGTCGATGGCGAGTTAATCATGGAAACATTTGACATTAAACCCTCCAGAGTGGTAGGTGACATCAAAACAGCCATCCGCGAGGCCATTCTCGATGGGGATATTCCAAATGATTTTAATGCGGCTTATCAATATATGTTACAAGAAGGCAGGCGTCTCGGTCTGGAAACCAATCAGTAATTTTCTTTGTTCAAATTTGAGTGGGCACTGCCGTAATCAATTTTTGATGGAACTAAAATCGGGGCGGAATACCTGGGTGATAAAGGATTCGCACTTGATCAGGTACATTCCTGATAATTCAGGTCCCAGTTCAATGTACAATTTGCCGTTTGACCTTTCAATTTGTACCCCTTTGAGGATTTGCTCACCAGAAAGATCAAAGATGAGCACTTCATCTGATAACTCACTTCCGTTCCCGCTTTCCAACGTGGCTTGACCAGTCATTACATCATAATCGAATATGTATTCCAGTGGGTCATATAAGGATACGGGAAGCACTTCTGAGCCAAACACTTGCCCTTCTTGATCATATTGAATAATGCGGTAAAAGCTATGCCCCCTGTAAGGTTGACGATCCAGATAAGAATAATTGCCGAAAGCCTTCTTTGCTGAGTTAATCTTTCGAATGGTCAGCCAACCTTTGTCATAATCATATCTTTGAATTTCATACATCTTTGAGGGCATATCCGGAATGGCTTCTGCCCAGTTCAATATGACATACCTGTTTTCGATGTTCTCCACCGAGCAATTCAATAGATTCAGCGGTATGAGTTCTTCTGCGAACAATTCATGTTTCAAATCCGGTATAATTTCCAACCAAAGTGATGTCGTGAGACTGTCAGCAACCAGGGCCTGGAGTGATGAAGGTCCTTTGTCCACTGCAGCCTGTAATCGAAAACCTAAAAACAGTAAGGTCGCGCATATCACTAAAATTATCCTTTTCATCTTCTTTGATTTAAAATCTAATATTTGAAGACCCCCGAAATCCTCACATTTCAGTTTTATATAATTCATAAACTATGCCAAATTCTGTTGGGCAGGCATCGAAATGCTGATTTGGCGTCTAAGAACAATACATATATAATCCAGATCACTAGGTATAAGATGTTCTTATACAGGATTCAACATATTTATATGTTATAAATATGATAGTGGGTGAGAATTAAGGTCAGATCCTGATGAAACGAAAGGTGCCTGTTGCGTAGTTCATTTACAATTGTTGATTTATTGTATTTATGCTACACGGAGCAACGACTTAAATTCACTTCAGCATTGCAAATAAAACGTTCATTCTACTCGTCAAAAAGTTGCTCGTAGTCCGTGTTGTCAGAGCGATGTTCGCGTTTGATCTTCACTTCTTTTTTCTTTGTGGTAGCCAGATCATCGAAGATATTGGTTTTGCCCTCAGCCAGGAGTTCTGTTTTGGCTTCGCCTAACAGGATAAGAGAACTCTCCTTCTCCCATTTTTCCAGCATTTTTAATCCCTGCTCTTCGAAAAGGCCATTTTGAAGATCTATGGAGTCCATAAAAGTAGAACTGAGCTGCATGAAACGCTCCATTTCGCCTACTTTTTCAGCCACATCGTCCGCAATCACCTCCAGGGCCTGATCAAAAATTTCCCTTTGGTCTTTGTTGCCGGAAATAACATTCATGGCAGACTTCATGGCGGAATGAGAGGTGCGAATGGCTTTGCGCTCCTGTTCTTTGAGTTTGACCTGGTCTTTCGTATCCTCAAGGAGAATTTCTGAATTGGTGTACATTTTGGTCAACACTCGGTAGAGAATTTCCATGCGCTTGTGCAGCGCGGAGTATTTTGAATTGGTTTCTTTGAGTCTGGCCGCTTTTCTGGTAGCAAGTAACATTTGCTTGTCGCGCCCGTCTCGCTTGGCCAAGCTGGCCAGTTGCATATTTTGATCAATTTCTTTTTCATTCCCGGTCATCAAATCTTTCAACTTTCTCATTTGTCCTCTCAGGGAGCCAATTTGCTTGCTCATTTTCTGCAGATTGTCCTCGAGATCTTCCACGTAGTTTTTAAGAATTCCAATGGGGTCGATGGTAATGAAAATACTGGTAATCCAGCGCATGATAGATTTATACATATAGCCAATTACAGCACGTGCCTTGGGGTCTAAAATCATGTAGATCACCAAAAAGAGGACCAACGCAGCTGCTACAATTCCTATACCGGTGGTAAGCAAGCCAAGAAGGAAGCTGCCGAAGCTGATAACCGCCCAACCCAGTCCTCCAAGAATGGCCAGGAGAAAGAGAGTACCCGTGACGCCCTCTGGTCTTCTCCAGAATGATTTGGGCTTGCTACTTTGAAGTTCAGATGTTGCCATAACATTGAGATATAACTGTGATCAGATATTTTTTTTAATCAATTGAATGTCCTTTTCTATACGTTGCATGACCGTTGATATTGTGGAGTCGAACGCATTCTCTGTAAGTGTTATTTTTTCGTCCTCCTGGTGCAGGTTTTGTTGGATGTTTTCTTGCTCCAGTCGATAATCCTTTATTTTGTCATCCATTTCTTTTATCTTATTCCGGAGCTGTCTGACCTCTTTTTCAAGGGCCTCGATGCGCCTTTTCTGACGCTCAATCTTGACCAGCCTTCTGTCTTCCACTGTCTGCTCAAATACTTTCTTTTCCTTATTCAATATGTCGAGGTAGTAATTTGCCGAATCAAGCAACTTTTCCTTGGTTAGTCCTACCGTACTGACCGTTGAATAGGCTGATCTGATAGCGAGGGATTCATCCATGGGCAGTTTTTTGAGTCGCTCTACTGCTTGTATGAATTCGATATAATCAAAACCCTCCAGATTACTTTTCTCTAAGGCCTTCAATATAAATTGCAAGCTTTTCTTGTCGGTACCTTTTTGATGGAACAAGGTTTCTAAAGACATGGACACGGTGAATTTTACAAAAGAGGAAAGTTAATAAGAATACTAGGAATCTTCATTCCGCATCTCCTCTATTTTCTACAGATGTGCCTCTGCAAAAGACCAACTTCTGATTTCTGACCAGTTGTAGATACTATTCTTTAAGGTGAAGGCCACATGGCCTCCATATTTTGGTAATTCTACATATACCTCGTCTTGTCCCCTGGGCACCTTGAAGTCGATGCTTTCTTCAGTGAGAATTGGATCATTTTGCGCATTGATGATGAGTGTGGGGACTGAAATACCAGATAAATAATTGATCCCTGATCCCAGTTTATAGAATTCTTGGACATTCTCATAGCCTCCCAAAGGGACTGTAAAATATCGATCAAAATCTTCCCAATTTTCGAGTTGATCCAATTTGTCCAGGTCTAACTTTCCGGGAAATTGATTCGCTTTAGCTGTGATTTTCTTTTTTAGGTTTTGAGAAAATTTCCAATTGAAAACAAACATATTCGGACGATCCAAATTGCGTGCAGCAGCCCTCAGGTCCAGAGGAGTTGAAATTGCAGTGACGGCAACAAGCGGGGAATGCCTCAATGACTCTCCCTCCACACCTGCATATTTTAGCACCATATTTCCCCCCATGCTGACACCTGTCAGTGTTACGCTTTTATAGGTCCCACTATGGAGAATGCCGTTGAGTACCAGTTGCAAGTCATCGATGTCTGCATGGCTGTACAATCGGAAATTGCGATTCATCTCTCCGGAGCAGGAGCGTGCATTCCAGGCCAGGACATCCCACCCTTTCTCGTAGTAGAGGGAGGCCATGGCACGTAAATACGGGCGTTGGCTGTTGCCTTCAAGTCCGTGTACGATAACAGCCAATTTGTTTGAGCCTTGCAAGAGCCAGTCTAAATCAATAAAATCACCATCCGGAAGTTCTCGTCGTTCTCGCTGGTAGGATACCTCTGGAGCTTTTCTCCAAAGCGCCGCGTAGATGGTCTCCACGGTTCCGTTTCTTAAAATGAGGGGTGGCCCGGGGTATTTCGATGAAATGTAAGGCATGATTATATTTACGATAAAAAGATTCGATGCAAAAGTATGTCATAAAAAATGCAAAAATTGTCAATGAAGGTGAAATAAAGGAAGGAGATGTCCTTATAAATAAAGACAGGATTGAGAAAGTAGGAGGGCAAATTGATGTTTCGGCCAGGGAAATCGATGCCAGGGGCTATTATCTAATGCCGGGAATTATTGACGACCAGGTACACTTTCGGGAGCCGGGATTGACACATAAGGCTTGTATCGAGACAGAAAGCAAGGCTGCAGCAGCCGGTGGTGTAACGAGTTATATGGAAATGCCCAATACCAAGCCTGCCGCGACTACCCAGGATTTATTACAGCGTAAATATGACATCGCGGCCAGGGATTCCTGGGTCAACTATTCCTTCTACATGGGGGCAGCCAATGACAACTATGAAGAAGTGCTAAAGACAGATAAGAAAACTGTTTGCGGCATCAAAATCTTCATGGGTTCGAGTACAGGAAATATGTTGGTTGATGATGAGGCTATTTTGAGAAAGTATTTTCGGGATGTGGATCTATTGATGGCCACCCATTGTGAGGACGAATCCCGTGTCAGGCAGCGAATGGAGGATTTTCGAAAAAAACACGGTGAAGACCCGCCGGCAAATATTCATCCTGTCATAAGAGATAGTGAAGCTTGTTATTTATCCAGCAGCAAAGCGGTTGAACTCGCCAAGGAATACGGCAGTCGGCTGCACGTCTTGCATTTGACGACAGCAAAAGAACTTGAACTTTTTGAGCCGGGTGATCTGGCCAGTAAGCACATAACTGCTGAGGTATGCGTGCATCACTTAACTTATTGCGATGAAGATTATGAGACTTATGGCAATGGCATTAAGTGTAATCCAGCCATTAAAACAGCAAATGATAGAGAGGCACTCTGGAAGGCCCTGTTGGAGGATCGTATAGACGTCATTGCCACGGATCATGCCCCACACACAGCAGATGAAAAAGCGCAAAACTACTGGAACGCACCGTCTGGTTTACCGCTGATTCAGCACACACTTCCCATGATGTTGCAGTTTTACCATAAAGGAAGAATCAGCCTGGAAAAGATCTCTGAAAAAATGTGCCATGCACCGGCACGCATGTTTCATATCGCGGATCGAGGATTTATAAGGGAGGGATACAAGGCAGATCTCATTCTCGTGGACACAGAAAGACCCTGGTTGGTGCAAAAGGAAAATTTACTTTACCGTTGCGGATGGAGCAACCTCGAAGGGCAACAGATGAAAGGACGTGTAATGAAAACATGGGTCAATGGCGAACTGGTTTACAATCACGGTCAATTCAGAGGTGCAGGCATGGGCGAACGATTGGCTTTTAACCGTTAAAGTATTGGGCAACTATGGTGAAAATTTTGCCTCAACACTTCTGGACTATTCCGTTAAGAAGGCGATCCAGTTTATGTCGGTGTGCGAGGCTTTGTCACTTGGTGCTTTCCTTGAGCGGCCCTATTGAAATCGCCGTAATTGCAAGCCTATTTTAAACCATCTCCTATTTCTATGGTATTTAAGTTTAATATTTAAATATCTGTTTTTTAGGAATCAGTAATTTTGTTTGTACCTTGCTTTTTCATCCAAAAGTAGCTTATTTCATCCTTGGCCATGGAGCAAACCCGTTACAAAATAAAGACCAGAGGGAGAATTGGTTTCATCGACGGAGACGGTGAGATCGCCATTGAGCCACAATTCCTTGAGGCGGATGATTTCGTTCAGGGGTATGCGAGGGTGAAGCTGAATAATAAGCTCGTTTTTATGGATGAGCTCGGTCGACTGTATCTCAAGCATTTTTTCAATAACCTCGGTTATTTTAATGAGGGCTACGCAAGAGCCCAGCTGGTCTCCAAGTGGGGATACATCAACAACCGTGGAGACATCCATATTCCTGTACGCTACGATAAAGCACTGGACTTTTCAGAAGGATTGGCCGGGGTATCCATTTACGGTGAAGTTGGTTATATCGATGAGGATGGGTTGATTGCCATTGAGCCCAAATTTGAAGAGGTGGGTAATTTCTCATTTGGTCGTGCCCCTGCTTGTAAAAACGCCAAGTGGGGCTATATCAATAAATCTGGAGACTGGATTATAGAACCTGCCTTTGACCGTGCGTTCCCTTTTGAAGGCGAGACCGCGCGAATTGTACAGGGAAACAAATGGGGTTTGATTGGCGAGTCCGGAGACTTGCTGACGGATGTTAATTTTGATATTCATGCCGCTAAGAAAGAAGGTGTTTTCGATGGGGACTGGGCTGTCTTTGGTCAAGATGGGAAGTACGGTTTTCTCAACAAGGAAGGAAAAATTGAACTCGAGCCACAATTCGAATTTGCCAGGCCTTTTAAACAGAATTTAGCTGCGGTTAAAGTTGATGGCAAGTTTGGCTACATTCATCGCGATGGCTCGTGGTTTATGAAACCTACTTTCCAGGATGCACTACCATTCTACAAAGAAGTAGCTCCGATACGCATTGAAGATTATTGGGGTTACATTACGAAAGACGGGCGATGGATGTTAGAACCCTCCTTTTCCTACGCGGAAACCTTTAAAAGAAATCTGGCCATGGTGATCGAGGACGATCGCTGGATTTATATCAATAGACATGGGGACATTATCTGGGAGGGTGATTAGTCTGTCCAAACGGCTAGCTTTGTTTGATTACCAACTATCTTTTGATCAATCTCCACCTTTATCTCTGTATTTTTCGGTAGAAATATATCCACCCTGGAGCCGAATTTTATGAATCCCAAGTCTGTTCCCTGCGCTACCTGCTGACCTACTTCAGCATAACACACAATTCTCCTTGCCACTGCCCCTGCAATTTGGCGCAGCATGATTTCTCCCTTTGGATGCTCGATTACCACCGTGGTCCGTTCATTTTTTTCAGAAGATTTTGGATGCCAGGCGACGAGGTATTTACCCGGATGGTACTTGTAATATTGGATTGTGCCATTTATCGGGTAGCGATTGACATGAACGTTTAGTGGGGACATGAAAATAGAAAGCCTTGTCCGCGTACCTTCAAAATACTCTTTCATTTCGACTTCCTCAATGGATACAAGTTTCCCGTCGGCCGGAGCCAAAATAGCCAGTTCTGATCCTTCCGGAAGTGTCGATCTGTCTGGATTGCGAAAAAACCACAGGATAAGTCCGTTGAAGACGATGATCAGAAGAAGAAATAGCCACCGCATCCACACTTCTGGGAGGAGATAACTGATGGCGAAAAATAAAATAAGGCTTAAAAGCAAGATCAAGCCAATAGTAGAAATACCTTCGTTATGTATCATAAACATGTTCTCTAAGGATAAAAATACAGCAAAAACAACTGTAAGAAAGGCAAACAAAAAACAAATCCGTCAAAACGGTCCAAAGCCCCACCGTGACCTGGTAAAAATTGCCCACTGTCTTTGAGTTGATGGTTTCGTTTTAACTGGGATTCCAGGATGTCACCCATAGGTGATGTAATAGATATAATGAGTGCCATGACCAGCCAATGCCACAATTCCAGTAAATCAAATACGAGGGGTATGGCTAAGGCCATTAAAAAAGTTGTAAACATGCCCCCGGCAAATCCTTCAATGGTTTTGTTGGGAGAAATTTTTGGTGCTAGCGGGCGCCGTCCCAGGTTTTTACCAAACAGGTAAGCACCGCTGTCATTCAACCAAACTAAAACAAATACGCCCATGATCATTTTTGGTTGGTAACCATTGGGAAAGTGAGCCAGAAAAATGGCGAATGTGAATGGCAGCGCAAGGTAAATGAGGCCTGTGATTAATACTGAAAATAGAGAGGTAAATCTTTTTTTCATGACCACCGTACTGTACCACCAAACCAGTGAGCCTGAGACGGAAAATATTGTTAATCCCTTGACCAGGGGAGACTGAAAGAGTTCGAAGATAGGCGCATACCACGTATGGTAGTACCAAAACATACTGTAGGGTAATAAAGTCAAGACAATATATAGTATGTTCGCAGGGGTTGTGGTCTCTGTTTGAAGTATGATTCGGTAAAATTCTGAAGCACACAAAATAAGCAAGAGTAGAAAAAGGAGATAGGCGCTATTTCCACCTAGAAATATAGCTGTACAGACAAGGGATACAAATATAATGGAGGACAAAATTCTGACACGTAATTCTCGGTCTGCCAAAACAATATTAATTTGATGACGCAAGCTATAACGAATAAAACTATAATGAAACTTTGGTTTAATTATTATTTAAGGATGAGTTCATTTTTATCCCAAGCTCCACAAAACTAAAACCGTCAGATATGAAGAAAGCTGCAAATACGTGTAAACTCAGTGTAAATATTAATAAGGTGGCCCTGTTGAGAAACCAGAGAAAGGGTAACCTGCCGGATTTGTTGGAATTTGCCCGGAAAGCAGAGCAATACGGTGCGCAGGGCATTACAGTTCATCCGCGCCCGGATGAGAGGCACATTCGCTACAGTGACGTTCCGGCTTTGAAATCCATAGTATCGACAGAGCTCAATGTAGAGGGTAATCCTACCCAGCATTTTTTGGAACTTATTGAGAAGGTCAGACCGGATCAATGCACACTCGTTCCAGACCCACCCGGCGTGCTCACTTCAGATCAGGGTTGGGACATAGGCCAGAATCGAGACTTTCTTGCAGAAGTGGTCCAAAAATTACACGCTTGGGGTATTCGATCGAGTCTTTTTATAGATCCCAATGAGGAAGCTGTTGCAGCTGCACATGATTTAAAGGCAGATAGGGTAGAGCTCTATACCGGAGATTATGCCAAAATGTGGGACAAAGATCCTGCAGCAGCTCTTCAAGCTCACGTAAGCTGCGCAGAAAAGGCACTTGAATTAGGAATTGGTCTTAATGCCGGGCACGATTTAAATCTTCAAAATCTACCAGATTATTATAATGCCATGAAAGGACTCATGGAGGTATCTATTGGACATGCCCTGGTTGCTGATTGCCTGGAATACGGGTTGTCATCTACCATTCGGATGTATAGATGCTGTCTACTTTAATTTCATCTTTCCTTAAAACCTGTTTTGAATGATACTTCCATTCAAAGATTGGTGATCCTAGTTAAAATGAAGACCTGGATGGATGGCGTGGGTTTGCCCTGGCTTAGAAATTTTGCTTTCTTATAATCAGTGCTGCTGTTGATAATTTTGTCCCTCAATAGATTGCTGATCTGATCCCAGAAGATGATTTTGGGCCGGAATTCTTCAGAGAATGCAGAGGTTCCATTTTTTAAACAGACTGGAAAGAGGATTTCTTTCTTGGAGACCTTAAATGCATTCGCTGGAGCATAATACTTCTTCTTTATCTGGATCAGATGCTACTTGAACCGATGCAGATGTACAATGACCCGAGAGGAGTTACCTGTTTAAGTATCATCCTGACGGTTACTGTCCGATTGAATTTGTTAGGACTTCTCCTGGCAGGAACAGCGTATGCTTAATGGGCTACACAATCCGAGAAAAGCACTGACTCCAACTTCTGAGGCTATGACCTGCGCAAGGAATGAAAAAATGGTCTAACAAGAATTGAAAAGCGATTACAACCATCCGCTCTTTTTTATTGTAAAAGTCGACTAATTATCTTACTTTGATTCAGCGAAGTTGAAGGATGATGAAGACTAAATATTCAAGAGTTTTTTTTGTTCGGCTAACTTCTTCATCAATTGATGATTTTATGATCAAATGGTTGGATGGATTTATTCGTTACCTAAGCGAACAAAAGAGATATTCTGAACATACCCGGAATGCCTACCAACTTGATTTAACAGAATTGTCCAATTTTTTAAATGAACAGTATGAGGTCGATAATCCTGGTCAGGTAACCCAGGATCAGTTGAGAGACTGGCAAATGCATCTCAAAGAAAAGAATCTTCAATCAAGCAGTATTTCAAGAAAAATATCGGCGGCACGTTCATTTTTTTCATTCTTGGAAAAAAATGAACAGATAAAAATAAATCCGAGTATACACTTGATGGCACCAAGGAAGGAAAGTCCCTTGCCGCATACCATATCGAAGAATAGATTAATTGACACGCTGCGAAACCTGTCTGTTCAAACTGGATTTCCTGAGCAGAGAGATTATATCTGTGTGCTTTTACTTTATGCCTGCGGTTTGAGAAGAGCTGAATTGATAAAACTTGAGCTCAAGGATGTGGATAGTAATACCTCCTTTTTAAGGGTACTTGGAAAAGGCAATAAAGAGCGTTTAATCCCTCTTGAAGAA
The DNA here is from genome assembly GCA_035269065.1 of Saprospiraceae bacterium. Lineage (GTDB taxonomy): Bacteria > Bacteroidota > Bacteroidia > Chitinophagales > Saprospiraceae > DATFJT01. The sequence goes on from DATFJT010000357.1 coordinate 19,434, forward strand.
AAGTTAGCGAAAGCCTTGTTGAGATATATTAAATTAAGAACTGACACGTTCTCTAATTCAATGACTCAACGTCTGATATTGACAGACAAAGGGAGGCCGGTTTATGATAAGTTCGTTTACCGTTTGGTTCGAAAGTATTTCAACGATGGTCAACACGGTAAGGCGCACCCTCATTTGATCCGTCACTCATTTGCTACCCATCTCCTTGAGAATGGAGCGAAGATCGAATATGTAAGAAAATTACTGGGTCACGGCAGCCTCGCCGCCACCCAGGTATATACACATTTGAATTTAACACAAATGCAGCGCATATATGCCGATACACACCCGAGAAAAGATTTGTTAACTAAAAAAAATAAAGAATGAAAACAACCATAGAATCACATCACTTCACAGCTGACAGTAAATTGACGGACTTCATTGAGCAAAAAATGGAGAAATTGGAGAAATACTCTGATCAAATTCAATCATCAGATGTGAAACTCAAACTAGAAAACACCGGACAAATAAAGGACAAGGTAGTTGAAGTCATCATGCATATTCCTGGGACTACCTTATTTGCCAAGGAAACCGATAAAACATTTGAAACAGCTGTCGACCAATGTGTGGACGCACTCAAACGCCAAATTATCAAATACAAGGAGCGATTGAGAGCGCACTGAAAAAAAATAATACAAAGGTTTATTCTTCAATTAAAATATCTTACCTTTGCGAACACTTTCAGAAAGCCGTCCTGCAGACGGTTCTGCTGAGGTATTTTTGGAAGTGCTCGTTGTTTAAGTGGAGAATAAGATCTTTAGTGCCAGCATAGCTCAGTTGGTAGAGCAGCTGATTTGTAATCAGCGGGTCGGGGGTTCGAGTCCCTCTGCTGGCTCAGATTGATTGCACTAGAGGGGGTGCGCCGGAGTTGGAGAGCCGGGCCAGACTGTAAATCTGGTGACTTAGTCTGAATAGGTTCGATTCCTATCACCCCCACTTAATGTTATTAATGTAGATCATTATATAGAATAATAAAAAGCGGGAGTAGCTCAGTTGGTAGAGCATCAGCCTTCCAAGCTGAGGGTCGCGGGTTCGAGTCTCGTCTCCCGCTCATTTGTTTTCTGTTCTTCTCTTGACTTTAAAAGCCAATGTAGCTCAGGGGTAGAGCACTTCCATGGTAAGGAAGGGGTCAAGGGTTCAATTCCCTTCATTGGCTCGAAAGTTAAAATTTAATTTGAAAACAGATTTTTTAATTTTTAAACTCAAAATCAATGGCGAAGGAAACATTTGACCGGAGTAAACCTCACTTGAATATAGGTACTATTGGGCACGTGGATCACGGTAAAACAACCTTGACTGCTGCAATTACCTACGTATTGTCTGAAGAGACAGGTGGGCAAAAGATGGATTATGACACCATCGACTCAGCTCCAGAAGAGAAAGAAAGAGGTATCACAATTAACACTGCTCACGTAGAGTATGAAACAGCAAATAGACACTACGCTCACGTAGATTGTCCTGGTCACGCTGACTATGTTAAGAACATGGTTACTGGTGCTGCCCAAATGGACGGTGCAATTCTAGTTGTGGCTGCGACGGATGGTCCAATGCCTCAAACTCGTGAGCATATCCTATTGGCTAGACAGGTAGGAGTGCCTAAGATTGTAGTTTTCCTCAACAAGGTAGACCTTGTAGATGACGAGGAAATGTTGGAATTGGTTGACATGGAGGTCAGAGAGCTCCTTGATCAGTACGAATTCGATGGCGATAACGCTAAAATTATTTCAGGTTCTGCATTGAAAGCACTGGAAGGTGATGCAGATGCTGTACAGGCGATCAAAGATTTGATGGCTGCATGTGACTCAGAAATTCCTGAGCCTGAGCGACTAGTAGATCAGCCATTCTTGATGCCTGTTGAGGATGTGTTTTCTATCACAGGTAGAGGTACAGTAGCAACTGGGCGTATCGAAAGAGGTGTGATCAATACGGGTGATGAAGTGGAAATCGTAGGTATGATGGAAGCTGATGAGAAACCAATGAAATCTACCGTCACAGGAGTGGAAATGTTTAGAAAAATCCTCGAGCGTGGAGAGGCTGGTGACAATGCCGGTATTCTCTTGAGAGGTATAGAAAAAACAGATATCAAGAGAGGTCAGGTAATCTGTGCTCCGGGATCTGTAACTCCGCACATGAAGTTCAAATGTGAGGTTTATGTATTGTCAAAAGACGAGGGTGGTAGACATACTCCTTTCTTCAATGGCTACAGACCTCAATTTTACTTCAGAACGACGGATGTTACCGGAGACGTGAAGCTTCCTGATACTGTAGAAATGGTTATGCCTGGTGATAACGTAACTTTAGAAGTTACCTTGATTAACCCGGTTGCCATGGAAAAAGGTTTGAGATTTGCGATTAGAGAAGGAGGTAGAACAGTCGGTGCCGGCCAGGTAACCGAAATCATCGAGTAATTCGTTGGTTATAGCCACCTTTGGCAATCTTATTGAGTTTAAAAATTAATCAACAAGCGCAGTTAAGCGGTGCACCGGTGGCACTGCTTAACTTTTCGCATACACGGGCATAGCTCAGCTGGTAGAGCGGCGGTCTCCAAAACCGTAGGCCGTGGGTTCGAATCCTACTGCCCGTGCAAAGAACTGAGAGTAATGGATAAGATCAGGTTTTACATCAGAGAGAGTTACGAGGAGCTGATTCATAAAGTGAGTTGGCCTACGTGGCGCGACCTTATCGAAAACACCAGGATTGTGATTATTGCAACGATTATTTTTGCACTGATCATCTTTCTAATGGATGTAGTTTCGAACAGCGCCATGAATTTCATTTACGGACTAAATTAAATTCATGTCTGAGGACAGCAAGTGGTACTCTCTGCGTGTAATTAGCGGAAAAGAGAAGAAGATAAAGGAACGAATCGAGATGGAAATTCAGCGATCCGGATGGGGAGATGCTGTCTTGCAAATTCTGGTGCCAACAGAAAAGGTGTATAAAATCAGAAAAGGCAAGAAAGTCATCATGGAGCAGAATATGTTATCGGGATATATTCTCGTAGAAGCTGTTCCCGGACTATTCTCCTCCGAAATAATTCAGGGAATTTCTGGAATTCCGAATGTGATCCACTTCCTGGGTAAGGACAAACCCATTCCAATGCGGGATGCGGAGTCCAATAAATTACTCGGAAAGGTGGATGAATCTCAAGACGTAGATGAAGCCTTGATTGAACCATATTTGGTTGGAGAAACAGTAAAAATTACAGACGGTCCTTTCAAGGATTTTGTCGGAGATGTCAAAGAGGTCAATGAGGATAAAAAGAAACTCATTGTTATTGTTAAAATCTTTGGTAGAGGTACAGAAGTGGAGTTGAATTTCATGCAGGTAGAAAAGCAATCTTAATTCTCATATAAGCAGGAACAAATGGCAAAAGAAGTAGAAACGTTAATGAAGTTGCAAGTGCGAGGAGGAGCAGCCAATCCATCTCCCCCGGTTGGTCCGGCACTCGGTGCTAAAGGGGTAAATATCATGGAGTTCTGCAAGAGATTCAATGCAGCAACCCAGGAATTGCAAGGAAAGCTTGTTCCCGTGGTCATCACGGTCTACAAGGACAAATCCTTTGATTTTATTCTTAAGACTTCTCCGGCTGCAATCCAATTGATGGAGGC
>DATFJT010000358.1:0-17100 GCA_035269065.1 Saprospiraceae bacterium
TAACTATACTGAGAGCCAGGCAAATCAAAAAACCTGCCGTCAACCATTTTATCGGTTTCGAATGGCTATTTGTCGGAGTTACAGCCTTTACTTTGTCTCCTTCCATGACATTTGCCTGATATTTCTAACCAGTAAGAGCAAGAGAATAGAAAAAACAAAAGTCCCAAATGTAGCTGCCAGAACTATGATGGAACGTTTCGGACGAGACTTAATATAAGGTTCCCTCGCCTCTTCCACAGTAACCAGGGCACTTATATCTGAATTAAAAGCGGAATTGAGTTGCTGTAAACGGTCGATGTCATACCCTACTCTTTTCGACAATTGTTCTTGAATCTGTTGCAGAGCCACAAGTCTACCAGCTCCTTTAGAAAAGTTCACAAGCTCTTCTCGATTCAATTTAGACTTTTTCTGTTTCAAACCTTCGAGGGTGGCTTTGATGAATTGCAAGGTGTCTCGTATAGATTCTGTAGCATTTTTAAGCAGGTAATCGTATCTCGCTGAGTAATCACTAATGCTGGCTTCTGTAGACACAATGAGGCTGGATATCTGCTCTCCCTGTGACTGTGCATTGATGATACCATAATTGCTCGTGATGCTGGAAATACTGTCCTCCACACTCTCCAGCTTGCGTTGATTCTTATTGATGTTCTCTTGACAAACCTCAATCATGCGTTCTTGATTCTCTCGTACCACATGAAGGGCAATTTCATTTATTTTATACCTGCAATCATTGGCCACATCATCTACAAGAGTGCGCTCCTTATCCTCAAAGCTCAACTCGATGGCATCAAATTTATTTTTTACAATCTCCAATTGATCGGAAAACTTAAGCATCAATTGTTCCTTGCCTTTTAATGTGGTGGTATCCACATCATAATGATCAACAAGATTGTATTTCTCAATAATATAATCAGAAACTTCTCTCGATTTGCCAATAGCGAGTAAGCGGTCTACATCTGCATCTCCCCCAAAGAAATACATATTGCCATCCTTACTCCCAAAAATACTCTCTGGGCTCGCCAACGACTGGGCACTAGCGTAAAAGGTAGTTGAGGCTTTGTAATAATCAGGCATCAACAAGGAAAAGACGACACTTAAAATGGCTGCAGTTCCGGTCCAGAGGAGGATTTGTCTTCGCTTGCCATACAAATACTTCAACAAGTCAACCATTTGATTTTCTTCAGGCATAAAATCATGTTAAAAAACGCTGCAAAGCTATAAAAAAATGATTCCCGGATTCCAACTGATCAAGGTCGGCGAATGTCTTGCTTCGATGTACAAACGTCCCGGTCAGTCTGAAAATTTTGTGCGGACAAGAGAGGTCAACTCCTCCCAGTTGATTATTCTCAAAGCAAAAGTGCTGAAAAGCGCAAACACGAAGAGCAGTAATCCTTTGAAATACCAGGAGATTTCTAACCAGTAATTGATAGGGTCAATGGCTACCACCACAATGAGGGCGTAGATGAAAAATCTCAGCCAGATATGCCAATGAAAACTCAAGGACAACCATCGAAAGGCAAAAATAGCCTGACCACTGAGTATAAATAATTGGGTAATGAATGTAGTCATAGCAGCTCCTTCGGGCCCGCGAACGGGAATAATGTAGTAGTTCAGCCCAATATTCAAGAAACATCCAGCCAGGAAGAGCAGGTTCAATTTATGGATGCTACCCTGCGCTGTGATCAGGGTGCCAAAGACATAAGAAATAGTGTTGATTCCAAAAGCAAGAATGTGCCATTCTAAAATTACCGAGGCATCTGAATTGTAATAGAGCAACTGCATCAACTCCTTACTAAAAAGGTATCCCGCAACCACTACGGGCACTACCACGGCCATACTTATCCCCTGGGCCGTGTAAAACAAACCCGAAGGCATTTGACCTTTCTTAAACAGTTTACTGAACATGGGCAATAAAAGGCCGGATAGCAAGAATCCAAACATATTCAGCGCTTCCAGAATGCGAAAACTTTTGGCATATTCATCGACGGCTGCTTCCTGCAGTGGATGCAGCCAGGCAAGCATCACGCTGTCGATCCGTGCGTAAATGGACATGAGCAGGACTACAAGTGCGTAAGGAAGGCTTTTTTTGAGAATAGCGACAGAAAAAAGCCTTTGAGGCAAGGGCTTCAATCGAACATCGAATCGATTCAAGGCAACCAAGGCAATGAAAATGGGCACCGCGTAAGCGATAAGCTGAAAAACCACAAAACGTTCGATGGTCAATAGCAATCGCCATTCATCCACCAATAGAAATGAGCCGCAAATGAAAATCATCAGCAGCTTGTCCATAGCTGATAAGGTACTATCAAGAAAATACCAGCCACGGGCAGCTATATTGCTTCTGAGAAAAAGCAAGAGTGAATTCAACCAAAGTACCATGCCGACCAGGAAAAAAAGCAGCGGTTCGTCAAAGGGATAGGACTGGAAAACCCCAAAGAAAAAATAAGCCCCGAAAAAAAGCGCGCCGAGCCATAATTTGAGACCGAGCAATTTTGAGAAATTCTTCTGTATCAGTTGCGGATGCTGTGAAGAAAAGCGCAGGTTAAAATTCTGTATCCCCAGATCGGAGAGAATATTGACAATGAATGCCATGGAGAAAAAGGTGTAATACATGCCATATCTATCACCTACCAAGAGCTGTATATTGCGATCAATGGCAAATAAGTAGATAGGCTTGATCAGCAGATTGATGGATAAAACATATGCGGCCTGTACAACAAAATTTTTCTTCATACCCCTGCTACCTGGCTTCAGTCAATTAGCGGTCAATTTAGAATTTATTGATATCACCGGACTCGGAGTAAGGATTTTTAATTAACTTCAATATCCCGCAATATTCTATGAAGATAGCCATTAATACGCGTTTTCTGGCAGACAAGAACCTAGAGGGTTTCGCCAGGTTTATCTACGAAACAACTCGTAGAATGGTGGATCGCCATCCCGAAGACCAGTTCTATTTTTTATTTGACCGGAAAAGCTACGACAAGAGCTTCATTTTTGGGACCAATGTCAAACCGATTGTAGTGCCCCCTCAGGCGAGACATCCGTACTTGTGGTACATTTGGTATGAATGGACGAGCAAAAGAGCATTGCGGAAGATCAAACCCGACGTGTATCTCTCCCCGGACGGATTGAACAGTACCAGTTTGCCTTTTCCCTCCGTCACCGTAATTCACGACATTGGATTTGAGAAATTGGAGGATCAATTGCCTGCCACGGTGGAGAAGTATTACCGCAAAATGACGCCCAGGATTATTTCGGGCTCCGACCGGGTCGTAACCGTTTCAGAATTTAGCAAGAAAGAAATTTGCAGCACCTATAGCATCAATCCTGATAAGGTCGATGTGGTGCACAATGGTTTCACCTCAAATTTCAAGCCGTTAACTCAGGAAGAAAAGGAAAAGATATGCAAGGAATACAGTGAAGGACAACCCTATTTTTTATTCGTTGGCTCCATTCATCCAAGGAAAAACATCGAGCGACTGATCGGCGCATTCGAAATGTTCAAAGAGCAGACAGGAAGCCCAATGAAACTTTTCCTGGCCGGTCGATGGGCGTGGAAGTCCGAAGATATCAGGGAGAAATACCAGCAATCTGCCTATAAAGAGGACATCGTAGCGACAGGTTACATTTCTGAAAAAACCCTTGGCAAACTGATGAGTGGCGCGCGTGCCTTTTGCTACTTGTCCCTTTATGAGGGCTTTGGAATACCTATTTTGGAAGCCATGGCAGCTGGTATTCCAGTTGTGACCTCTTCCATTAGTTCTATGCCTGAGGTGGCCGGAGATGCAGCCCTTTATGCAGATCCAATGGATGAGAAAGACATGAGTCGGCAAATGCAAAGACTCGCGACCGATGAAAAATTGCGGCACCAGCTCATAGAAAAAGGCTTTGAACGCATCAATCACTTTGATTGGGACCGCTCCGCTGATCAACTGTACCACATCTTGAAGGAATTGGTGTCAAAGAAAGCATAGGTTATCATCCCCTATTACCAATAGTATTAAGCTACTGCCTTCTCCAACCACAACATCAATTCGCGCTGCGCCCGGTAATGTTTCATGACAAAGTCCATTAAATCATCCCTCAGAAGCCATTCGCTATCTTCGTACTCTTTCATGAAATAGAACTGCTTGTTGTATAAAATTGGATGCGGCTCTCCCGCTGCCTTGAATTCCTTGGGTAGGCGCTTGTTTTTCTCGCCACGAATGTCTCTGTAGGTGTTTTTGAATTCCTTCGCCCGGGTCAGGGAATAAAAAGCTTCCGGATCAGCAGCAATGGCACGGCGGATAGCCAATAATTGGTGTTTATCTGGCTGATAAGCACCACCTCCCATGAAGCTGTTGTCCAGACCAAAGTGAACGTAAAACCCCGGCGCACCCATATTCTTGACATCGCCCTGACGAACCATAGCCGCCACATGGGTTTTGTAGGGTGTTTTGTCTTTTGAAAAACGAATGTCGCGATTGATTCTAAAGCGCTTCATATGTACCTCAGGAGTATTTAAGTCCTCCTTAATTTTATCTGTCAAATCTTGGGAAAATTGGTAAAAGGGCTCTTTTACTTCTTTTTCATAGCGTTTTCGATTGGCATCAAACCATTCTTTGTTATTACTTTGCGAAAGCTCAAAAAAGAAATGGAAAAATTCTTCAGAAAAATAGACCATGATTTTTGATTTAAAGATGCACTTTTTTTATCTCCATATTTTTCTTTTGAGTATGACCATGCTGACCATGAGCTGCTCAACTAAAGAAAAGCACAGCAACTCTATGAATAAATTAGCAGAATCTTCGAGTCCTTACCTTCTTCAACACGCGCACAATCCTGTTCACTGGTATCCCTGGGGACCGGAAGCCCTAAAAGAGGCGGCAGATTCCAATAAATTGATTGTGGTGAGTATAGGTTACTCGGCCTGCCATTGGTGTCATGTGATGGAGCGGGAATCCTTCGAGAAAGAGGAAGTAGGTGATCTGATGAATGCCCACTATGTATCCATTAAGGTCGATCGGGAAGAGCGACCGGATGTGGATGACGTTTACATGAATGCTTCACTTTTAATCAATGGCAGCGGAGGTTGGCCCTTGAATGCCATTTGCCTGCCCGATGGGCGTCCCATTTTTGCAGGAACCTACTTTCCCAAGGAAAAATGGATGCAATTGCTCCTTTATTTTGCCAAAACATGGCGCGAAGAACCTGAAAAGCTCAAAGAACAAGCAGACTACCTGCTGCAGGGTTTGAATAAGATGGAAGACCTTCCTGTTTTGCAGGATGATAGCCCATTGGCGGATCAAGAAGTATACCTGAAGCAAGTGCGTATACTCGATCAAGGGACAGACAAGGCTTGGGGTGGACGCCTGGGATCCCCTAAATTCCCTATGCCTGCTATTTGGGAATGGATGCTCATGGACTATTTTTATCTTAGTAATGCGACCTCCCTCAAAAACACGGAAATCACCCTGGACAAAATGGCCCTCGGCGGCATTTATGATCATGTAGGTGGAGCATTTGCCCGTTATTCTGTAGACTCTATTTGGAAGGTGCCCCATTTTGAGAAAATGCTGTATGACAATGGACAGCTTTTATCTCTTTATGCAAAGGCTTACAAAATCCAGCCAAATGAGAACTACGAACGTATTCTCCGGCAAACAGCTGATTTTCTCATCGAACACAACGCGCATCCCGACGGTTATTTCTACTCTGCCTTTGATGCCGATAGTGAAGGGGAAGAAGGTAAATATTATGTCTGGACCAGCGATGAATTGCGCAATTTGGTTGATCCACCTTTTTTCGAAACCTTCTGCGATTATTACACAGTCACGCTTCGGGGCAATTGGGAGCATGGCAATAATATCCTCTTTGCAGAGTATTTTCCAGATCAGTATGCGGAAAAGAAAAACCTCGATGCCGGTAAATTCAAAAAGCAACTCCGGCAGACCCTGGAAAAGATGGATGGAATTCGATCCAGAAGAGAAAAGCCAGGCCTTGATGATAAATCCCTCACCTCCTGGAACGCCCTCGCCATCATTGGTTTATTAGACACCTATGAGGCCCTGGGAGAAGAGCGCTATCTGGATTTTGCCGGGAAAAGCCTCACCTTTCTCATGGACAACATTCAGAAAGAGGACGGTTCTTTGCATCGCAATTACCACAAAGGCAAGGCCTCCATTCATGGCTTTCTGGACGATTATGCCTTTCTCATAACCGCACTGATCAAGATGTATGAGAATAGCTTTGATCAACAATGGCTCGATGAGGCCAGAAAATTGATGGAGTATTGCCTGGCTGAGTTTGAAGACACGAATAGTCCTCTTTTGTATTACACAAGCGATGATTCCGAGGAGCTCATTCTCAGAAAAAAGGAAACCTCAGACAATGTTATCCCAGCTTCCAATTCTCAGATGGCCAAAAACCTATTCCTTTTGGGGCATCTCTATTATCAAGAGGAGTGGATTGAACGCTCTAAGAATATGTTTCTTCAATTGCAAGACAAAATCATGGGTAATGCGGAATTTTACGCCAATTGGGTGCAGTTGTACCTTTGGCATACCCAGGGCATTAAAGAGGTGGCCATTGCCGGCCCTGAGGCTTTGGAAAAGAAAAGGCTACTGGCTCAATCCTACCTGCCCAATTGCATTTTCATGGGCAGTACTGATGGCAAGACAACACTCGATTTATTGAAGGGTAAATTTGATCAAGGGCATACCCGGATATTTGTATGTGAGAACAAGAGCTGCAAATACCCTGTAGAAGATTCTTCAGCAGCCATGAAGTTGATTGAAGAATGAAGGCAAAGAAAAAATACGGGCAGCATTTTCTGACGAACAACCATTACGCCGAAAGGATTGCAAAGGACATACTGCAAGCGGACGAAACCGGAAGAATACTTGAAATAGGCCCCGGCAGAGGGTTTCTTACACAGTACCTGTTGGAGGGAGAAGCCGAATTGAAAATGGTAGAGCTGGATGAAGATATGGTGCAATACCTCAACCATGAATTTCGGCTGGATGATGGGGTCATCTTGCACCAGGACTTTTTGAAAATGGATCTGCGGAATTTATTTGACGGAAACGAATTCTCAATTGTAGGCAACTTCCCCTACAACATTTCCAGTCAAATCGTCTTCAGTATCCTCGACCACAGAAACCGCATACCCGTTTTTAGTGGCATGTTTCAGAAAGAAGTTGCCAACCGCCTGGCAGCCCCACACGGGACGAAAACATACGGCATATTAAGCGTTTTGTTACAAGCTTTTTACACAGTAGAAAAGTGCTTCGATATCGGCCCCGGAAATTTTAACCCTCCACCCAAAGTGGACTCTTCAGTCATACTCTGTAAACGTCTGGAGCAAGCTAAAATCACAGACAATATCAAACTGTTCTTTACCGTAGTCAAAATGGCCTTCAACCAAAGGAGAAAAATGCTCAGGAATTCCATCAAAGGACTACTCGCTGGCAAAGCTATCAACCCAGATATTCAAAAGTACCTGACGCTGCGTCCTGAACAAATGAGCGTGGAGGATTTTGTACATTTGACAAAAGAGATAAAAAAACAAGCATGAGCTTAGAAACTGAAGTAATGTCGGCCATGAAAACGGCCATGAAAAATAAGGATAAAGAAGCACTGCGCGGCCTGCGAGCCATTAAATCTGCCATTTTGCTCGAGAAAACAAGTGGTAGTCAGCAGGAGCTCAATGAAGCAGGGGAAATCAAACTGCTTCAAAAGTTAATCAAACAACGCAAGGAATCTATCGGTATTTATGAAGAACAAGGGCGTGACGATCTCGCAAAAACCGAAAAAGAAGAAATAGAGGTGATTCAGCAGTTTCTCCCGGAACAATTGAGTGAAGACGAACTCAAAAGCATTCTCAAAAAAATAATTGATGAAACCGGCGCCAGTTCTATGGCGGACATGGGCAAAGTGATGGGACGGGCCACTGGTGAGGTGAAAGGCCGTGCAGACGGCAAAACCATTTCAGCTATTGTAAAGCAGTTGTTGGCCTAGATAAGACAACTATTCCTCTACAATCGTCGTATCCCTGTAAATGCTCAAGCCCGTAAAAATGCCAAGAGGATCGGAAGAGCCCCGAACATTGGACTCAATTAGGCCGGGCGGTGCAAATGGGTTGGCATTGGCTGCAATGGAATTGAATATGCTCAACTGGTAATTGTAGTAGTCTTCCGTCATGTGAAATATACTGTTGTACAAGGTGTCCCCAACGGGGTAGTCAAACCCTGTACCGAAGACCAATGTGCCATTATCCACAAAATCATCACTGGTCACGAAATCCTGTTCAGGGATGGAGTCCAGTGAATTCCAGTGATACATTCTCCTGTAGTAATTCACCTGGGTGGGATTATCGCTGATATAGGTCAGCGCCCTGGCCTTAGGAATACTATCAGGATCTACCTCCTCCTCAGGGAATTCTATGACGACACTGTCAATCGGCACTACCGGCAAAATCATGGTACTGGCCTCTATGCTGCTACCGTCCGGCAACAAAATAAAAAGCTCAAAATCTGAAAGGGTATCATAAGGCACCAATTCAGTAGAGGAGTAATTGTAGAGTTTGGAAAAGTCAAAATCAATATTCGCGACATTATCCAGAGGAATCGTCTCAGCACCACGGCGAATTTCTATCTCTGCGCTATCTATAAGAATTTGGTCTATGAATTCCTGGGGATCCTGTGGAAAGTCGTCAAAATATGCGGAGCTCCTGGTAAGGAGTAAACGGTAGGGCTCTCCCGGCTCCAGGTAACACTCCACTACCGGCTGCCCCCCTGCATCAGGTAGTTCCAGGTCGATTTCTTGTGTGAGATCACAAGCAGCGGCCAGCAAAGCCAAAAAGGCAAATATGTATTTCGAGTTTTTCATATTTAAAATTTAAAATTCCAGGTGACAGACGGTAAAATCGGGAACAGCGAGACCTGCTCGGCTGTAATCCCTTGTGGAACCTCCAAGCCTACTGTTTGATCCTCGAAATCGTCGGGAAACTCGGGCTGCAGGGTAATGAAGAACGGATTTCTCCTGTCGTAGACATTATATACACTGATGGTCAAATCCGATTCGCCCCAACTCGGAAAGAAATTAATGACAAGCCCCAAATCAAGGCGGTGGTAAGCAGGTTGTCTAAACTCATTTCTCGGCTCTTGATACTGCGTGACAAATGGTTCAACATCTGCTCCCGGCGCCCCTTGGTGGACAATGCGCGAAACAGGAACCCAGACCCGATCCCCTGTACCATACACCCAAGTGGCTGATAAGGAGTACTTTTTATTGAATTTATAAATGCCTACAGCAGTGAAGTCGTGCCTTCGGTCAAATACAGGGAAAAATTCATTTCCACCATTGATAGAGGCAAACTCTCGCCGTCTCACATAACTTAAAGTATAACCCAACCAGCCCTGTAATTTGCCTACCTTTTTCTCAAATCCCAGTTCCATTCCATAACCATAACCTTCGCCAAAGAGAAATTCTTCTTCCAGGTTGTCATTGGCAAATAGCTCGGCAAAATTGGCGAATTCGATCTGGTTATCCAGCTTTTTGTAATAGTATTCATTGGTCAGGTAATACCCGTCACCAAGCAACAGCGCTCCTCCTACAGCTACCTGGTTAGAAATTTGGGGCCGGACTGTCTCTGTACTTGGATACCAAATGTCTGTGGGAAGCGCAAGGCTGGCGGTGGATACCAGATGAACGTACTGCATCATTCGGGCATAGCTGGCTTTGAGCGACAAATTATCTGTCAGACTGTAATTGAATGCAGCTCTAGGTTCTAGACCCAGATAGGTCGTCTCATTGTGAAATCCTGAAAAACGAAGTCCTAGATTGGCCTTTAATCGATCACCCCAGTTCATCTCATCACTGACGTAAGCTCCAAACTGCAAACCAGTCAATTGCTCCCCGGCAGAAAAACTGACTTCCCCGTCATCACTTCCTGCCTTTAATCGACCTACATCAAATTGATGCCTTATCACATTAGCGCCAAATTTGATATCATGACTATTACTCAAAGCGTAGTAAAAATCACTCTTTAGACTGATGTCCCGCACACTTGAGCCCAGACTGAATGAAAACCCGGTCAACTCATTGGATATTTCGTAGTCGTAATCAGAAAAGGTAAAAGTAGTATTGGAGAAAAGTTTCTGATTGAAAATATGATTCCAACGGGCCGTACCGGTAGCATTTCCCCAGTCAAAGCCAAATGTGAAGACCTCGTCCTCAAAACTGAACTTATCTCGTCCGAAATATCCACTCAGAAATAATCGATCCCGCTCACCTAGGGAGTAATTTACCTTGGCATTGAAATCGTAAAAATAGTAATTGGGGATGGCATTGAAATCTTCGTTGTCCTCATTGGCTCTGTTTACAGCCCTCGTAAAAACATCGACATAGGTTCGTCGACCTGATACGATAAAAGAAGATTTGTCTTCTATAAGAGGGCCCTCCAATGTCAATCGTGAAGTAATTAATCCGATGCCGCCGGAACCAGAAAATTTCTTGTCATTACCGTCTCTTAATTTCACATCAATTACCGAGGAGACCCTTCCTCCGTATTCAGCGGGAAAACCTCCTTTATAAATTTCTACATTTTTGACAGCATCAGCATTGAAGGTACTAAAGAAGCCAAAAAGGTGGTTGGGGTTATAAACTACGGCCTCGTCAAGTACGATAAGGTTTTGATCAGGAGAACCACCACGTACAAACAATCCCGTACGGCCTTCTGACCCGCTGGCTATACCTGGTTTGAGTTGTATCGTTTTGAGAATATCTACTTCTCCGAAAAAAGCCGGTAACAATTTAGCCTCTGCAGTTGTAATATTCTCCACACTCATTTGAGTGCTTCTGAGTTGTTCGCGAAAGGAATTCGACTGGACTACCACCTCCTCCAAATCAATTCCTTCACCACTGAGGTCCACATCTATTACTCGTGATTCCCGGCCTCCTATTCTTTTGCGCTCAGACTGGTATCCTACGTAGGAATAAACCAAAGTTATGGAATCTTGACTTTCAGTCTCCAGACTGTAAAAGCCATAGGCATTGGTAGAACTACCTGACCCACTCTCCTCAATGAAGACTGTTGCTCCAATCAGCGTCTCACCGGTTTCTCCATCCCTGACAGTGCCACTAATAGTGACTTGGCCGTAGATTAAATGAACTACGAACAACAGAGAAAGACTGAATGTCAATTTCATGATTTCAGGTTTTACAACATTAGGGATATAGCTGCTTGAATTAACACGCATTTCCAAATTCGGTTATAAATTTAGAGTGCTTTCTGCAGAAAGGACTGAAGAATTGGACTAAAGCTATCCTATTCTCTACTAATCGAACTGAAGGGTAAAATTATAATTGTAGATGTAGAGTACCAGAGCAATGAACAGAATAAGGAAGATGACGATTCCCATGAGAATGTACCCCTTTCTACCGTAGTTTTCGCTATTTGTAGCCATGAATTATGAGTTGAATTCGTCGGCAAAATTAGCTTATTTTCAGTCAAATGAGAAACTCTATCCTGTTTAAACACCGTTTTATTGCCAGATACAATCAGCAGAAGAAAGTTGAAACTTCCGCAAAAAGCTTGTAAATTCCAGAAATAAAAAAATTAAAAGACTTTAAGGCACTGATTTTCAGACATATGAGGTCAATATGAAGATGAGCCAAATACATATTAATTATTTTTGGCATGTGTTTTGCTCAAGGGTATGATTGAGTATAATTGCCTAAATAAAATTCGCGTATGATTCGTCAGACATTGACACAAAAGCAACTTCAGAGATTATCTCCGCGCCAGATTCAGTTAATGAAGCTGATTCAAATACCGGCGGCTACTCTGGATCAAAGGGTACAGGAAGAGCTTGAAGCGAACCCGGCATTGGAAGAATCCCGGGACACGGAGTACCAGGATAGCGATCAAGATGAAGGTAATGAGACATCAGACGAATTTGAAATGGACGATTATCTTCAGGAATACATTGAAGACGATCCGGCCACTTACAAAATGAGGTCAAATAATTATTCGGCTGACCGGGAAGAAAAAAAAATGCCCTCAGTCGTTGAAACAAGCTTTCAGGAATATTTACTTTCCCAGGTTTCCATGCTTTCCTTAAAGACAGAGGAAGAACATATCATTGCCGAGCAAATAGTAGGATCTATAGACCAGGATGGTTATTTGCGGAGGGACACACGGGCACTGGTGGATGACCTCATGCTCAATCAAAACTTATTTGTTGACGAGTCCAAAGTGGACGAAATTCTCAGAAAAATCCAAAAATTAGATCCTCCGGGAATTGGAGCAAGAAACCTACAGGAATGCCTTTTATTACAATTGAAAAGGAAGCTCAATTCGAATAAAAACATAGAACAATACGACGAGTTATTACTGGCCAAAGAAATGATTGAAAATTATTTTGATCAGTTTAGTAAAAAGCATTACAACAAGCTCATGAAATACATGGACTTGACTGAACAGGAGCTTAAAGGAATCATTGATCGTATTATTAGACTGAATCCTAAGCCTGCGAGCGGGTATGCCATGGATAAGTCGAGTAACAAGACCAACTATATTGTTTCTGACTTTTTTGTTAAAAATAACGATGGTGAATTGACCCTGGAGCTCAATAACCAAAATGCGCCTGAACTACGGATTAATGATCAGTACAAAGAAATGCTGATCAATTTCAAGGAGCACAAGAAGGCCAATTCACTCAATGACAAAGACAAGGAGGCTATCCTTTTTATTAAAAACAAAATAGACTCCGCCAAGTGGTTTATTGACGCCATTCGACAGAGACAGAATACGCTCTACAGAACGATGTATACGATCATGCAATATCAGAAAGAGTTTTTTCTCACCGGTGACAGGGCACAATTAAAACCCATGATCCTTAAGGATATTGCAGATGTGACTGGTCTGGACATCAGTACCATCTCAAGAGTAGCCAATAGCAAATATGTCCAAACTGAATTTGGAACCATTCATTTAAAGGACTTTTTCTCAGAGTCGATTGTTAAAGATGATGGGGAAGTGGTTTCTACTAATGAAGTCAAGTCCATCCTTCAGGATATTATAGACGAAGAAAATAAGTCTAAGCCTCTCAGCGATGAAAACCTGAAAAAGCTTTTGGATGAACAGGGCTACAAAATAGCCAGGAGAACAGTAGCCAAGTACCGCGAACAGTTGGGAATACCCGTTGCTCGCTTGAGAAAAGTACTTATGTTTCAATGATCAATGCAGCTCATCAAGGATTTCTAAAAGGCCGTCAATTGCATCTCGAAGAACGTCTTCCCCAATGATTAAGGGTGGACAAAGCCTTAAGGAATGATCATTGAAAAGAAACCAGTCTACCAACATGCCTTTCTTCAAGGCCTTTTCTACGACTTTTAAAACCAAGTCCATTGATCCGAGGTCTACGGCTGCCCAAAAACCGAATTTCCTGAACTCCTTGACCTTATTGTGTGCAGACAATGGATCCAGACAGGCAGATAAACGAGCTGCCCTATCCCACAGGCGTTCATCCCTCATAATACGGAGAGAGGCAAGCCCTGCCGCACAACTCACCGGGTGACCGCCAAAGGTAGTGATATGGCCCAGGATCGGATTCGCAGTAAAAACATGGAGCAATTCCTGACTACTCACCAAGGCACCTAAAGGCATACCTCCCCCAAAAGCCTTGGATAGCACTAAAATATCAGGTTGTATACCAAAATGCTCAAATGCAAAGAATCTGCCCGTCCGACACATCCCGGCTTGAATCTCATCAAAAATCAGCAGTGCCCCGGTCTCATCGCATTTTTTTCGCAGTGCACGCATATAGTCTATATCCGCAGCCTTTACACCAGATTCTGCCTGTATGGTTTCCATGATGACCGCAGCCGTATCGGTGTCAATACGATCTAAGTCTTGAGGATTATTGTACTCGATGTGTCTCACATGATTGACATGGGGAGCAAAAGGAGCAACACGCTTCTGATCACTCATTAAACTCATAGCGCCTGTGGTACTGCCATGATAAGCCCTGGATGCCGCTATAATTTTTCTCCTTCCGGTTGCTTTCACTGCTAGTTTTAAGGCTCCCTCAATGACTTCTGAACCACTGCTTCCATAGTAAACAGCATCCAGTCCCTCAGGCAACAAATCCGTGAGTTCCTCCGCCAGCTTCACCTGAGGTGCCAACACGAATTCCCCATACACCATCGTATGCATATATTTTCCCGCCTGTTCCTGCACCGCCTGAACAACTTTGGGGTGATTGTGACCCAGGGCGCTTACACTGATCCCGCAAATGAGATCCAGAATTTTGCGTCCGTTTTTATCGATCAAATACTCATTTTGAGCATCTGTAATTTCCAGGGCGAGCGGAAACCCGCTTGTTTGAGCAATCCGCTCAAAAAATAAAGACCTATTGCTTGCAGAACTCTTTATTTGTTTATGTTGCATTTTGTTGATTTTCCTCACTATAACCTGATACTAATTTTCTTCACTCATTTCGCGAAAAGGCCTCATTTGACCAAATTTATTGGTTTACAGTTTATTTTTGAGTTCAATTCACGTAATCTTGTAGTTTAAACAATTCTTAGTCCTATGTTGATGCGCTCCCTATTATCTTTCTTAATCATTGCTTTTTTACTTCCTGCATGCCAAAACTCCGGATCATCCGATGATGCTGATAATCAAAAGGAGAATGAGATCAATTCTGAAGAAAATACAAATCAGCCCGAGGAAGAAAAGATTGAATGGCAAGCTAAGCAAAGGAGCTATGACGCTCAAAATGAACTCGAAGCAGAAATAATACGTTTACAGGATAGTGTAGATAGAGCCAACTTTGAAGACAGGCACAACATTGATACCATGGAAAGCCTGATTGCAAAAATGAAAGAACATGGCCTGGTACATAAGAATAACCCGCGCTCCTCAGCATATCTTCTGCGAGCCGGAGATTATGCTCAGGGTTTGAGAAATTTTGAAGAGGCCATTGAAATTTTAGGTATAATTTTAAAAAAATACCCGGACAGTTATGAGTATATCGATGCCCTGTATTACACTGGTTACATTTACGACCGGCAAAAGAAAGACTACAAGAATGCCGTTAAGTATTATGAGCGCTTTATAAGAGAATTACCCACAGATGATTTAGCGCCGCAAGTTCAGGCTCACTTGAACAGGGTACAAACCATCATCGAAAATGAAAAGAACAATCAATAACTACTTATCACTTTTTCTTCTCACCACCCTCTTTCCGTTATCTCTCGCAGGACAGGGAATTGAGTTTTTCAAAGGAGATTGGGAAGAGGTACTTCAAGAGGCCAAAGCGCAGGGCAAACCCATCTTTGTTGATGCCTACGCCTCCTGGTGTGGACCCTGTAAGCGTATGGCGCGCACTACTTTCCAGGACTCTAAAGTAGGCGAATTCATGAACGAGCAATTTGTGCCTGCGAAATTTGATATGGAAAAAGCAGCAGGAATCAGATTCGGAGAAAAATTTCCCGTTCAGTCTTATCCCACCCTATTCTTTATAGACTATAAGGGGGAATTACTTCTGAGAACAGTTGGCGCCAAAGACTCTGAAAAACTTTTGGAAATCGCACAGTCCGTACTGGATAATATCGATTATTCTAAAGATTACCAGGAAGCTTATGAGAAAGGAGAACGAGCGCCCCAATTTATCCTGGATTATGTCATCAGCCTCAATCGATCAGGTAAAAACAGCCAGGTCGTAGCCAACGACTATTTTCGGGAACAAAATCCTGATTTGTCAGAGGCTATCAATCAGAAAATCCTGTTTCATGCTGTGCAATATGTCGACTCCAGGCTGTTCGACATGATGGTCGAACAAATGCCTGACATTAAATCATATTTTTCTCAGGCAGAAATCAAAAACCAAATCCTTCAGGCAGCCAAAAACACGGTAGAACGATCCATAGAATACCAGGTAGAGGACATCCTGGCTGAATCAATGGCAACGGTCAAAGCGTATTTACCGAAAGAGCACGAAGAATTTGTCGTCGTTCATCGTCTGGAATACTACAAATCCATCAAGGACAAAGAAAAATATGCCGAGGCGGCGGAGGACTTTGTAGATTATTATTTTAACGAGGATAATGAGAAGGTGTTTGATCTTTGCATTGAATGCGTGGAGCTTTTTGAGAAAGATGAATCATTCCTCGAATTCTCCGAAAAGCATCTCAAAAAACTGAGCCGTAAAGAAGACAAGCCCGTCTATCTACAGGCCCTGGCACAGGTGTATTTCTACATGAACGAGCCGGAAAAAGCCTTGAAATACGCTGAGAAAGCCAGAAAAATGGCCATAGAACAAAGAAAGTCCACCAAGGCCATTGATCAGCTCATCCGCAGAATAGACAGTTAATACGCATTACGATAAAACATTTTGTTGCAAAAAAACCGATATGTTTTATATTGCGGTATGCAGCACTCACTTTCTGTGATTAAAGGGCGCGGAGCGCAAATCAATCCGGCAAATCGCTTCCATTCGGAGCACAGTGGCAATGACCCTAATGCATTCTGTGAAGAGGACTTTCGCGTAAAAACTAAATTCATCAAAGTGTACCCCAAAACAATTGTGACCAGGGTGGATAGTCCGGATGTCGCGATGAACTGGTCCATCAATCCATACCAGGGATGCGAACACGGCTGTGTTTATTGCTATGCACGAAACGCACACAATTACTGGGGTTACAGCGCAGGGCTCGACTTTGAAAGCAAAATCCTGGTCAAGCACCATGCTGCCAAACTATTGAGGAAGAAACTGGCATCAAAAAAATGGACAGCCAGCCCAATCATGGTTGCGGGAAATACCGATTGTTACCAGCCTGCTGAGCAGCAATTCAAAATCACCCGACAGTTGCTGGAGGTGTTTCGGGACTTTTCTCATCCCGTTGGATTGATCACCAAAAACGATCTCATTTTGAGAGACCTGGACATTCTAAAGGAGCTCCAAAAACATCAATTGGTCAAAGTAGCCATATCCATGAATACCCTCAACGACGACGTTCGCAGCTTCCTGGAGCCGAGAACAAGTACCATTCAAAAAAGATTGGCGGCTGTCAAAGCCTTAAGTGATGCGGGCATCCCGGTCACCGTAT
>DATFJT010000359.1:0-6868 GCA_035269065.1 Saprospiraceae bacterium
TGCCTCCCTCACAGCAGACCACCTTGCGGCTTGCTAACAGGCTTCACCAACTCGCCTGTAAGGGACTTTGACCCTCTGGAAAATTTGGTACCTTTCGTACCTGTTGCCCATGCCGGGCACACACAAGTGATGATGATGACATACCCTTCGGGATACGCCACATATCACAAATCATTGTGCTTAATAAAAGAAACCTAGAGTGACTCTTGAAGATTTAGGATATAAAAACGAACTGGAAGAGTATCGGAAAGAACAACAACTTGATTCTTTTGGTATTGGCAGAGTGATTATAGCGCATAAAGATCGCTACACAGTAAGAACCGCTTCTGCTGAACTGGAATGCGAACTTATCGGGAACTTAAGGTTTACAATAGAAGACAAAAATGAACTGCCCGCTGTTGGTGATTGGGTGGCTATCTCAGAATATGATGTGGACAAGGCGCTAATTCATGCCGTTCTACCCAGGACATCTACATTAGAAAGAAAGGCAGTAGGAAAGAAAGGTCAATCCCAGATAATTGCCACAAATATTGACATGGGTCTGATCATTCAATCGATTAATCGAGACTTCAACATCAACCGGCTGGAAAGGTACATGACAGTTTGTAATAACTCGGCAATTGAACCTGTTGTCGTCCTGAGTAAGATTGACTTACTCGAAGAACAGGAACTTGAAGCATTGCTCACACAGGTAAAAAAGAGAATCAAAAACACTCCTGTGTTTGCCATAAGTAATCTGAGTCAAGAAGGTATAGATGATTTAAAGTCTGTTCTACAGAAAGGGAAAACTTACTGTTTACTAGGGTCATCAGGCGTTGGAAAATCTACATTGATCAATATTCTGAGCGGAGAACAGATGATGGTGACAGGGGAAATCAGTGAAAGTATAGATCGTGGAAAACACGTCACGACTCATCGAGAATTGATTGTGCTTGAACATGGCATACTGATTGACAATCCTGGAATGAGAGAAATCGGAATAACCGATTCTCAGAAAGGAATAGAAATGACTTTTGATGATATTTCTGCGCTTTCAAAAGACTGTAAATACTCAGATTGCGCACATACGAATGAAGATGGGTGTGCAGTATTGGAAGCCATGGAAAATGGTCAGTTGAGCCATGAAACGTATGAGAACTACCTCAAGATGGAAAAGGAAAGAATGCATTACGAAACAAGTGCTCTTGAAAGGAAAAAAAAGGGTAAAGACCTAGGCAAGTTGATTAAGAGTATGAAGAAGAATCACAATAAATACTAAGCACAATCAAGTAGATGCCCCCACTAGCGATAGCTAGCGAGGTACACCTCTCACATTTATCTGCCTAAGGCACGACCACCGTACGTACGGGTCTCGTATACGGCGGTTCATTCATGATGCTTTGACCTTGTGATAATGACCTGACAAACTCAAATAGCCTCTACTTAAGAGCCGATTGACGGTGATGGTAGTGCCTAGAATTGGGCTTTGAGCTACCGCCCAGCCACCCATTCTAGTTTGACTCCATGCGTATGCTTGACCTCTTGGAACACCTAGTCGCATCAGGTTGATCCTTTTGTGTTTCGGTTTATTCCAGTGGTGCCAGATGCAATACCGTAATCGGTTTCGCAACCATTCATCCAGCTTCTTGATTTTGCTGTGCATGGATGCCAGCTTGAAGTAATTTATCCAGCCTCTACAAGCTCGTTTTAGCCGTTGTACTCGTTCATCAAAATCCATAGGTATCGTCTTTCGGGTCAAACCTTTAAGCTTTTCCACTTAGACTTTCCTACGATCAGTTGATATTTACCTTTCTCTCCTTTCTTGTACGTCGGCACAAATCCGTAGCCCAGTACTGCTCTGCTCGGGTTTGCGACGGAATCTACTACTTGAGTTTTTCCTGGTTGACGTGTGAGGGATATTAAACTACGCTTGAAAGGTTTGAGGTAAATCTATTCATTCTCAGATTAGCGCTAACATGGGTATATGCGCCATTGGTAAAACTAAAAATTGCTTTTGTTCGGACGTCTAATTCCCATCCAGAGACTCAATTCATGCTTTGACTACTCCAGTCCAGATAAGTCCAACTTCGTCTTTGACCCTCCCCTATCCAAAGATTTACCAAATCAACACTTAACAAGCCATGATGATGCCAGATGTCACTGTTTTTGCTGAAGGTTCAGGTCATGTGTCTAAACATTCCAGCTAATCCATTATCTTAAGGCATTCGGCACGTATTGCAGGAACGTTGTGCCTAAAAAAAGAATTAAATGAAATTAGCATTAGCACTTTTAATAATTTTAATTGGGAATTTAACCTTTGCTCAAGGTACTGTTGAGGCAGAAATTGATACAACATATAACTATCAGTTCAAGTCAATTAAGAAAATTAACAAGAAAAAAATCTTGGTTGATAAAGGACATAACACCATTTACTCCAATGAATCTGGTGTAGTTACAGCTAGAGAAATGTTTCGAATTATTAAGGAGGATGGTTATGCACTGAAATTTACAGATGAAAAGTTAAATGCTGAAACCTTAAAATCTGAAAGCACTGATTTATTGGTGCTTCACGGAATGCCAAACAATAAAATAAAGCTAAAAACAGACTCACTTACTGAAATTTTGTATGTAAGTCCTCTTACTAATGAAGAAGTCGAATCCATTGGAAAATTTGTTTTCAATGGTGGCGGACTACTTCTTTTTTTGAGCCACTTTCCTAATGGCAGTGGTGCTCTTCCCTTATTGGAAGCCTTCAATGTAAAATTTAGAGATGGTTATGCCAACCAGCATCAATTTCACACAAGCAAAGGAGGTAAATGTGGACACTTCCTAATGAATTCGGACAATCAAATGGTAAATTTAAACCACGAAATATTTCGAAGTGCCATTGATTCCTCTACAATCCCAGAAAACATTAGATTTTACTGTGGTGCTGCGGTTTTTAGAAATCCTGAAGATGTAATCCTTGGTTTTCCAAATAACACAATCAATTACACGCCTACAGACGAAGGCATTGATGCAGAAGAAATGTCAAGTTCATATGCTGGTATGATAGGCTTTAAATACGGTTTAGGGAGAGTTATTATTTGCACTGATCAAGGAATATTTCGAAGTTTAGATTTATTCATTAATGGTGAAAAAATTCCAGTAACTATTCACGATCCCAATTCGGAAAATGCTGGTCTCTTATTAAATTCATTAAGGTGGTTAACAAAAAACCAATAATTACCACACACAATAATGGCTATACGTAATGCGCGTTTAAGTGCTAATATGTAATTGATTACATTAAATAAACTAAATGCCAAACGTAAAGTACTGTACCTTGAAAGCCGAACTACGCATAGCCAAGACCGTTAGAAATAATAATTATGAAAAATCTACTTCTCCTTAAGATCATTTTCTTATTTGCTGTAATACAACCCCATTATGTTATTAGTCAAACTTATGCAAGAAACGGCATGATTGCTTCTACCAGTGAAATAGCATCTCAAGTAGGGATTGATATACTAAAAAAAGGAGGGAATGCGATTGACGCATCAATTGCAACTGCATTTGCCTTAGCGGCAACATATCCTTCAGCAGGAAATATTGGTGGAGGTGGTTTCCTAGTTTACATGGATTCTTCTGGAGTGACGACCACTGTCGATTTCAGGGAAAAAGCTCCCCTTAAGGCATCTCCGGACATGTTTTTGAATACTACTGGAGAAGTAATTACAGGAACTAACTTATACGGAAGGAAGTCAACAATCAATCACATCGGAGCAAAATCAGTGGGAGTTCCTGGTACAGTTGCGGGGCTCTATTTGGCTCATCAAAAATATGGGCGTTTGCCATGGGCTGATTTGGTTCAACCCTCCATTGAAATTGCGGAAAATGGATTCCCACTTACATGGGGTCTATTTAGGGCTGCTACTTTTTTTAACGCAAATTCCCCAGAGTCGTTTCTTAAAGACTATTTCAGAAAAGAAAATGGCGAACTAACTCAATTTGGAGAAATATGGAAACAGCCTGAATTAGCGGCTACTCTAAAAAAGATTAGAGACCATGGGAGGGATGGATTCTACAAAGGTGATGTTGCAAAAGAAATCGTCAATTTTATGGAGGAAAATGGTGGTATAATCACCATGGAAGACCTTGAACGCTATACTGCTGTGGAAAGAGAGCCTATCAAAGGCACTTATAAAGAATATGAAATCTATTCCATGCCCCCACCAAGTTCTGGAGGAGTTGCTCTTATAGAGATGATGAATCTTATGGAATTAGCCAACCTGGATTCCATTGAGTTTAATTCTACCGCCTACGTTCACTTATTAGCTGAAGTAATGAGAAGGGCCTATGCCGACAGGGCAGAATATTTGGGTGATTCAGATTTCAATACAGAAATGCCACTAGATAAACTAACTTCAAAAACCTTTGCTAAAAAACGCTTTGACAATATAGATATGACGAAGGCCTCTGTGAGTGATTCTTCAAAGTTTGGTCAACTCTATGATGGCAGCAATACCACGCATTTTTCAGTAATGGATAAGGAAGGAAATGCTGTGTCTCTTACATATACATTAGAACATGCCTATGGATCAGGAATGGGTTCAACTGAGCTTGGCTTCATCTTTAACAATGAGATGGGAGACTTTAATCCTCAACCAAACAATACGAATAATAAAGGCCAAATTGGTACTGTGGCAAATCGTATTCAACCTGAAAAGAGGATGCTCTCAAGTATGACGCCCACTATCGTGGCAAAAGATGGCAAGCCTTGGCTTGTAATCGGAAGTCCTGGTGGAAGAACCATCATCAATACTGTATTTCAAACCGTACTAAATGTATTGGCCTATGATATGCAAATAGATGAGGCAATTGAGGCCATGAAAATTCATCATCAGTGGTTACCTGATATGATCTATTACGAGAAAATGCTATTATCTCCGGATACAAGAAAAGCACTCGAAGCTATGAACCATAAATTAACCCCCAGAAATTCATTAGGGGTATTAATGGGGATTCAAGTTGACAGGGAAAATAATATTCTAATTGGTGCTTCTGACTCGGCTAGTCCGGACGGAGCTGCAATTGGATATTAAATGTTTCCAACATAGTATACCATGTTAAAACGCATGGTATACCAAGCGTTGTCACTTATTTAAACATACTGATGAGACATTTTATATTAATATCAATAATTCTCTTTTCTACACTTTGTTTCGGACAACAGATCGAAAAGGTGGTGATGAGCCAATCAGATCCCTATAATTTTTACATCAATGATGGAGATTCCACAGAAATCTTTTACTACAAAATGCTTCCGAAATCAAAACCAGTCGCTGTTTTAACAATATTTCCAAGTGGTGGAGAAAAAATAGAAGACCTTCTAAAGCAAATAGAACTACATGAAGTAGCATTCAAAAATGACCTGTTGGTTATCATTCCTTCCTATAATTGGGGAACCTTTCAGAAAACACCTGATGTTCAATTCATTGACAGTATTTTCAAACAGGTCATTTTAGATCATGACGTTCCCAAAGATAAATTCGTAATGTGCGGTCTATCTAATGGGGGAATGATTTCACTAACATACGGAATTTCAGCAGTGAGAGATAGCAGCACTTGTATAACTCCTTTAGGAATAATTGGTATAGACCCACCTTTAGACTATGCCCGCTTTTACAAATATTGTCAGCGTGAAGTTAGTCGAAACTTCTCAGAAGCAGGTGTGACAGAAGCGAAATGGCTTTTAGGTATTTATAATCAAATTTATCAAGGCTCACCGGAAGAATATCCACAGAACTATATTAATGCTTCTATTTTTTCTTATGGAGAAAAAGATGGTGGAAATACCAAATACTTGAACAATATTGCTATCAGAATGCATTCCGATTTAAATGTGGACTTTCTGATAAACAAAAGAAAACGCGATTTATATGATTGGAATGGTACTGACATTGTTGCGTTTGTGAATCAATTAAAAATAAACGGAAATAAAAACGCTGAAGTCATAATTACACAAAACAAAGGCGTTCGACTCGATGGAACGAAAAACCCACACTCTTGGTCAATAATAGACACGGATCTAACAATGAAATGGATATTAGATTTAATAAAATAAAAAACAAGGTATAACAAAACCTATAGCTTATGGCAGGTGAAGGGCTGCCAGCAGGGTCTTCGCTCCTTAGCCAGCTTTGATTTTGGTAGACAGTAACGTGCTTCGGAACCGCCATGAGCCATATGCAAGCCATTAGTTACCAATCTAAACCAAGTAAAAATGAACTTAAACAATAAAAAATTCGTGACTATTGAAAATGAAAGCGGATTATCCTCTGATGAAACGATTTTTCATTATTCACAAATCGGAAATACCATTATTGGAAAATATAAAGGAGGGGCAATCTTGGAGGGACAAATAATTGGAAAACAAACTCAAGATTCAAAAATTGAACTGTTGTATCAATGCCTAACAACCGAAGGTGAATTAAAAGCTGGAGAATCAAAAGGTATAATTTCAAAAACTGAAAACGGAAAACTGAAATTGGAATTTCATTGGAATTGGCTGAACGGAGATTTATCTGGAGGAATATCGGAATATATAGAAATTGATTAAAAAAACTGGCTACAATAATACCTAAACGCAATGCCCTTCGATGCACATAAAACACTTGGCTGGACTGGTAAAACTTTTGGAGCAAGAGCTATTCACATTTGGCATTTTGAAAAAGTTGAGGGCGGAACAAAAATAACAGTAGAAGAAAGTATGAAAGGGTGGTTAATAAGTCTAATGAAAAAGAAGATGAACATCATATTAGAGAAGGATATGATGTTCTGGCTTGAACAACTGAAGATAGAATCTGAAAAATAAAAACGGCATAGAATACTTTGTATGAAAGCATAG
>DATFJT010000360.1:0-5508 GCA_035269065.1 Saprospiraceae bacterium
TGCTTTCGTCTCTGTGGGTATGAATTCGTGAATGCCCTGCATGGCATCTCTTGGACATTCTATCAACTGCACCATCGGCTATTTGATTTTCTCCTGAGAAAAATCTTCCCGGAAACAAAATAAAATTTTTTTAGTTTTAAACCTGACTGAAAGTGTAATTCATGGATAAGAAATCAATCTTTTTAATTGTGGGATTTGTATTGTTTTGCCTCGGGACGCTGTCTATCGTTGTCAGCCTCGTCGGTGCCCGCTTTATTTTCCTGAGTTTTATCGATCAGGCAGGGCCAATGGGCGCTTTTCTCATCAAAATATCCCTCATTGCTTTCGGGCTTATTTTCGTCAGCCTGTCCAAAAGTCTGCCCAGGGAAAAAGATTCCTCTATCGAATAAACATCATTTCCCGATACTTTGGCAAAGTCCAATACTC
Source organism: Saprospiraceae bacterium (assembly GCA_035269065.1). Taxonomy (GTDB): domain Bacteria; phylum Bacteroidota; class Bacteroidia; order Chitinophagales; family Saprospiraceae; genus DATFJT01. The sequence continues at coordinate 427 of DATFJT010000360.1, forward strand.
GTCTGAAACGAGTAACTCCAATTCATCGGCATGGATGCGTAATTCATCCATAAGTGGTGTTACCTTCATGGCATAATGCAGGGCCTGATCCGTGGCACCCTCTTTTTCATGCGCCTCTTGACGTTCTTTAGTCATCTTCTTACCGAGCTCATGCATTTTTGAAATGGCGTCCTGGATTCGCTCAATAAACTCCATTTGATAGTTTAAATCTTTCTTTTTGAATCCTGCATCCTTCAACCCGATCACATTCTCAGCAAGTTCATTCTGGAATTTTACCGCAGCGGGAAGGACATAATTGAGGCAGAGTTCTTCGAGTGTTCTTGATTCTATATCAATTTTCAAGATGTAGTTTTCCTGCATGACCTCGTAGTGTGCAGCAAGTTCACGCTCTGTAAATACCCCACTACTGGTGAACAACTCCATGGCTTTATCCTCCGCATATGCCTGAAGGGCCTCTGGCGTCGTACGGTAATTATGGAGGCCTCGGCTTTCAGCCTCTTTGACCCATTCATCGCTGTAATTATCGCCCTCAAACCGAATGGCTTTAGACTGAACAATATATTCCTTCAGTGTTTTGTAAATCGCCATCTGGGGTGCATCACCCTTGTCCTTTAGCGCCTGCACATCATTGATGAATTTTCTCAATTGCCAACCCATCATGGTGTTGAGGGCTGTCATGGCCGCGGAGGAATTGATGGTTGAGCCCGGCATTCGAAACTCAAACTTGTTGCCCGTAAAGGCGAAAGGAGAAGTTCTGTTGCGATCTGTATTGTCCAATTCCAGGTCCGGAATATTCTCAAGCAAATCCAATACCTCCTGGATGTCTTCCTGAGACTCTTCACCATTTTCAATCTTGTCCAGGACATCTGTCAGAGCCGTACCGATGAAGGTAGATATAATGGCTGGTGGTGCTTCATTGGCTCCCAGTCGGTGATCATTTGAGGCACTGGCCACACTGGCTCTTAGAATATCAGAAAACTCGTGCAGGGCCGCAATGGTATTCACGAAAAAGCATAGAAAGCGCAAATTTTTGCCGGGATGCTGTCCCGGGCTCAGCAAGTTGACACCGGTATCTGTGGATATGGACCAATTGTTGTGCTTCCCACTTCCATTGACCCCTTCAAAGGGTTTCTCATGGAGCAATACCCGAAGATGATGTCTTTTGGCCACCCGCTCCATCATGTCCATCAGCAGTTGATTGTGATCTATAGCCCGGTTGACTTCCTCAAACATAGGCGCCAGTTCATACTGACCCGGGCCCACCTCATTATGTCTTGTGCGTATAGGAATACCCAGTTTGTGACACTCTGTCTCCAGATCGAGCATATACTTGTACACGCGCTCCGGAATAGAACCAAAATAGTGGTCGTCCAATTGCTGTCCTTTATTAGAGTGCTTTCCAATGAGCGTTCTTCCTGTCATGACCAGGTCAGGTCTGGCTGTGTAAAACGCCTCATCTATGAGAAAATACTCTTGCTCCCAACCAAGGGTAACATTGATGGCCTGTACATCGTCATAGAAGTACCTGGCGACTGCCACTGCTGCAGATTCGAGGTATTTTTCTGATTTGAGCAAGGGCAATTTGTAATCGAGTGCATCCCCGCTGTAAGTAACAAAGATCGTAGGGATACAAAGGGTTTTTCCATTGCCCACTTCCATGATGAAGGCTGATGAAGAAGGGTCCCAAGCCGTGTAACCACGAGCCTCAAAGGTACTTCTCAAACCACCTCCGGGGAACGAGGATCCATCCGGTTCCTGCTGAGCCAACTCACTTCCGCCAAAATCATCAATGGCCTTACCCTGTCGGTCGAGGGTAAAAAAACTGTCGTGTTTCTCTGCAGTCTTCCCTGTCAGTGGCTGAAACCAGTGGGCATAATGTGTCGCTCCCTTGTCCATGGCCCAACTCTTCATAGCGCTGGCTACCTGATCCGCCAAATCGCGATTCAGTTTGTTCTTATTCTTGATGACATTTTTGACCTTATAGAAAGCATCCTCTGACATATATTGAAGCATGGCATCGTCATCAAAGACATACTCCCCAAAAATATCCGACACCTGCTCATTCTGTGCTTTGGAATATTGAATGTCCTTCTCTTTTCGATTGAGAATCATTTCGATGGCTTGTTCGCGATGCACACTCATGGAAGCTATTTTTTATATTGAGATAGAATTAACAGCAAACATAGCTAAAGTTCAATATTCCATAATATTTCTAAGCTTAGAAATTTCTTAATATAGCTTCGGATTCGGTAAAAATGACAATCAAAGCAATACTTCCCGGTATTCTCCTGCTATCTGTCCTTTGTTTGAAGGTATTTGCCCAAATAGAAGAGGATGAGCAGCAGCAAATTCAGCAGGAATTGTTGAATGAATCCAATGTATTGGAGGACTTTCTCAGTGAATCAGAAGAAGGTGAATTTGACAACAATACCGTTTACGAGTACCTGGAAGAATTTCTCAGACATCCCATTGACCTCAATAATGCCGCGTTTGAAACTTTCAAGGAGCTCAACCTACTGAGTGATATTGAAATCAACGCCATCCTTGATTACCGGGAAAAATACGGTCCATTCATTTCTGTTTCTGAGTTACAGGCCGTACCACTTTTACCCATCGCCTCAGCCAGGCGCATTGCCCCGTTTGTCAAGATCAGGGGAGGCGAAGGACAAATGCAGACGGGCATCATGGACATGATCAGCGAAGGCAAAAATGAAATGTTCATGCGTTGGTCGCGAACGGCACCATTGCGCGAGGGATTCCGCATCCAGGATACCACACGAAGTCGCTTTCTCGGAGATCCCAATCAATATTACCTGCGTTTTCGCCACAGCTTTGAGCGGAACCTGAGCTATGGGTTTACAGCAGAGAAAGATCCGGGAGAGGAATTCTTCACCGGGAGCAACAAACAGGGCTTTGATTTTTACTCGGGCCATTTTTACCTGAGAGATTACAAACCCTGGTTGCGTGGACTTGCCGTCGGTGATTACATTGTCAACCTGGGGCAGGGCTTGATCCATTACCACGGATTTGCCACCGGAAAAAGCAGTTTTACCACGGCCATCAAACGCTCGGGGAGACGATTGCGCGGATTTACCTCAGTGAACGAAGCCGACTTTTTAAGGGGCGGAGCTGTAGACATACAATTGTTTGACCTGGTTGATGTACTGCTCTTTGCTTCTGCCAGAAATATTGATGCCAATACGGTCTCCAACGTCAACGACACTTTGATGGTAGACGAGGAAGAGGCCTTGTTCACCAGCTTTCAGCGAAGTGGGTTGCATCGCACGAAAGCAGAAATCGAGGATAAAAACAGTACGCAAAAGCTCACCTACGGCAGCAGCATTGGGGTCTCCAACAGGAAATTCAGTATTCATTTTAACGCCGTTTACAACCAATTGTCCAAATCTGCCGTCCCGGGCAATCAATTGTACCAGCAATTCAATTTTTCAGGGGATGAGTTATTGAATATCGGCCTGGATTATAGTTATATCTATCGCAACTTCCACTTTTTTGGGGAAACAGCCCTTTCTGATAACGGTGCGCTCGCTACCGTCAATGGCTTGATGCTCAGCCTGGATCGTGTACTCGATCTCTCCTTGCAATACCGGAATATGCCAAGGGACTATCACAGTCTCGCTCCTTTTCCTTTTGCAGAGACGAGGAATGGTCAAAATGAGAAAGGATGGTACCTCGGATTTGAATATCGACCAGATTACAATTGGCGCATCAATGGCTACCTGGATCGCTGGGAGCATCCCTGGCTGAGGTTCGGTGTGGATGCCCCATCCATGGGTTCAGAACAGTTTTTGCGCATCACTTATTACAAAAAGCGCCGCTACGAGTGGTATTTCCAGCTGCGCAATGAATTGAAGGAAGTCAATTACCCGGCAGCCATTGAAACAGAGGCATTTGATGTCCTCGGCGCACAGCGCAGAACACAGCTTCGACTGCATTTAAACAATAAAATTTCCAAGTCACTGGAACTGAGAAATCGTGCAGAATTTAGTTATTACGATATCGACGGGCAAGCGATCAGCCGTGGGTTTTTGCTTTACCAGGACATTATATTCAGGCCTGTTTCTTTTCCCATTTCCTTTACTGCCCGCTATGCTTTGTTCGATACAGACGATTACAACAGCCGCATTTATGCTTATGAGAGTGATTTGCTCTATGTATTTACTATCCCACCCTACTTCAACCAGGGATCAAGGTATTATCTGAATGTTCGCTACCGACCACAAAAATGGATCACGCTTGAATTTCGCTATGCCAGAACCAATTACAACGACATAGAATCCATCAGCAGTGGTCTCAATGAAATACCTGGGAATAAAAGAGATGATTTCAGGGCCCAGGTAAAATTTCAGTTTTAGAACAAGCGCTTTGGTACTCCCATTATGCCCATCCATACACTCATCATTACCTACAGGGATACAAGCAAGAAAAACTTATTGAAAAGGTGTATTATTCTCCACCCTTAACCCTATTGATAATTTTATACTACATCTGTAATAGATAAAATTTTATTAACTTTAAAAGAAGTATAATTAAAAATTAATATTAACTGTAGCGCTATGAAAAAGATATGGGTTTTTTTGGCTTTGGCCGCATTGCTTCTGTTTTTGGTTATTGCCGGAGGCTACATTTGGGTGGCCAACTCTGACATTCCCTACTACGAGAATGAGGCTCCCGATAATTTTACCGTCACTATGGACAGTTCCTTGATAGCTGAAGGTGCCCGAATGGCAAGGCTGATGTGTTCTCAGTGTCATGGATCTGAGGACGGTAAACTTGGTGGTGGTTTTATGCCGGACACGAAAGAGTTCGGTAAAATCTACGCTCCGAACATCACACAGCATCCAAAATACGGCATCACCGACTACAGCAATGGGGAATTGGCCTTTTTGTTCCGTACAGGCATTAAGAAAAACGGGCAATTTGCCCCTCCCTGGATGCCGAAGTACCCACATCTTTCTGATAAGGATCTCAACAGTCTGATTGCCTTTCTCAGATCAGATCATCCTCTTGTACAGCCCTCAGACAACAATCCACCTTACCGACAACCGTCATTTCTGGCCAAGG
>DATFJT010000361.1:0-4510 GCA_035269065.1 Saprospiraceae bacterium
AATAATTTTGAGTACAACGACAAGGTGGATGGATTGAAGAATAAAGATAAAGTAATTAAGCTGGATAAAGGATTAAAATTGGAGGTAGTGTTGTCTGATGTCGGTACAGCCAAGAGATTTGTCTCCCGTATAAAAGATATGCAATAGTTACTTTTGCGCCTGTCATTCTTCTTTTATATCTTTATTCAAAACATGAGTCAGATGGTAAGACGCTACATTTTTCTACTCTTCTTCATGATTGGTTTTTCATCCCTCATGGCTCAATTGCCCAATGGCAGCCAGGCGCCTGACTTTACGGTCACGGATATCAATGGGCAAACACACAGTTTAAGCAACTACCTCAATCAAGGCAAAACTGTTTTTCTGAAGTTTTTTGCCACCTGGTGTAGTCCTTGTTGGAGTCATCACCAATCTGGCGCACTCAATAATTTGTATGAGGATTACGGCCCCAATGGCACAGATGAAGTAATGGTGATTCTTATTGAAGGAGACCCGGGAACAAATGTGAATTGCCTGTACGGTTCCTCAGGCTGTAATGCCAGCACGCAAGGTGATTGGACAGCAGGTAAGTCTCATCCAATTGCAAATGATCATACCGTCAGGAGCCTTTATTCTGTGAACTATTATCCTACCATATACGGTATTTGCCCAGATGGTGTGCTGACGGAAGTGAGACAACGTTCAGCTGATTGGTACTACAATTGGCACCTAAATAATTGTGCACTAAATGTAGATTTGATTGGTAAGAATGATGTGAATTGTCATGGGCAACGAAATGGGAGTTTGACTGCCCTGGCCAGAGGTGGAACGGGCAATTATAATTATAACTGGAGCAATGGATTTATAGGAAATCAAATCAGCGGTCTATCCGCAGGTAATTATATGGTTACCGTTTCTGATGGCGCCTCAACAATTGTCGGCGGGCCTTACAATGTCGCTCAGCCGGATGAGTTGATTGTTGACGAGATTCTTGCAGAAGATGCCTCCTGTGAGAATTCACTTGACGGTGTAATATTTTTGGCTGCTCAAGGAGGGACTCAACCCTACGAATATGAGTGGAGCGACGGTGAAGCAGGTCAAGAAAGAGATAAGCTCGCTCCTGGAACTTACCAGTGTACAATTTACGATGCCCTGGGTTGTCAGCTGGTATCTGATGAGATCGTGATTGAAGGAAAACAAGTGGAGCCGGCCGTTGCCTCCGCTGATACCTTTGTGTGTGAAAAAGATACTATTGTTCTCAGTGTCAATGAAGGAGCCAGCTATGAATGGAGCAACGGATCGGAGGAAAGATTTAATCAGGTAGAAGGCCTATTCTCGGAATGGTATGTGGTAACAGTTACTTATGCCACAGGATGCACCTCTGAAGATTCTGTGTTTTTAACTGTAAATGAAAAGCCCATTTTGGGTGAGGATCAAATCCTGGAATTTGGGTGTGACGAGGAAAGTTTACTTCTCAGTCCGAATATCCTGCCTGGCATCGACTATGCTTATGAATGGGAAGCCCTTGATGGTGGAAGTCTTAACCCGGGTAATCAGCCCTGGCAGGCTACGGTGAACAGCACGGGACAATTTCGTCTAACCACCACAGACCCTGAAACAGGTTGTATGTCGTCGGTGATTATGAGCGTGGAACCCGATGAAAATTTGCCGTCGGTTGATGTACAGTCCATCGGTGAACTGGATTGTAATAATGGTTCTATTCAGTTAGATGGATCAGCATCTTCGCAAGGGGATGATTTTAGTTTCCAATGGTCAACCTCAAATCCTGCTGCAACTATTCTGAACGACGACAGCTTACAACCAACGGTTAATTCCGCCGGAGTCTATCAGTTGACGGTCAGGAACGATGAGGCAGATTGTGAAAACACCAAAACTATTGAAGTAGAATATGGCAATTTACGCCACCCCGATGTTAGTATCGGGTTTGAAGTCATTGGCAACGATATCCGTTTCTACAATGCTTCCCGGGACAAGGCAGAGAGGTATTATTGGGTTTTACCGGATGACAACAGTAGCATAGAGGAGTCTCCAACCATGAATAGAAATGCTTTGGAGGGCGACCTTATTGAAGTTTGCCTGAATGCCACCAATCAATGCGGAAATAGCAACCTGGTTTGTCAAACCATTGACCTCACAGATGAAAGTTATTATTTCGAAGGAACGGTTACTGATCAATTTGGTGAGCGCCTGGACGGCATTGAAATTCTCCATAGCGATGGGATGGCAATATCGACTTCTTCCGGGGGCGAATATCAATTTACTGGACTGGATCAGAACCAAAGCTTTGAGGTGCAAACGGAAATTCTACACGAATACCAGTTGGAAGACATCAACACCGCTGACCTGAATACCCTCTGGCAGGGATTGCTCGAAGGTAAGCATTGGACAGACACTGAGTTGTTGGCAGGAGATCTCAACGGCGATAGACTGATCAGCCTGGCAGATGTAATTATACTGCAGAGAGAATTGCTTATGGGGCAACTTGATCAGGCCGGACATTGGTTGACATTTCCAGCAGGCTGCATGGCTTCTCAAGGTGCGTTAGCAGTAAATAATTGTCCTGGCTTTTATGATGTCCACCTTTTGCAGGCCTCGAGACTAAAAAATGATTTCATAGCCATTCAAAAAGCCGATTTGGATAAGGAAGGCAATCAATTCGGCATCAATATAAACAGCCGATACAATTATGACGGAGGTTCCATTAGGCACATGATGAATGGCTGGCAGGTATTGGCCCTTAAAGTGTCTGACATACCGAATGACATCAATGGGGTTTTTGCCAATGGGGTGGCATTACAGGACCATGAGTACCGCCTGGAGGATGGAGAGCTATTTATTCTCAAATTGATGGAAGAAAAAGAGGAACAGGTTGAGGTCAGCTTTGGAAAAGACCCTCATGTTGGTTCTAACGTCGAGCTTCGATTGTTCCCGAATCCTGCAGTAGATCGACTTCAGGTGTCCTTTCTTTCAGAAAACACTTCAGATGGTTCCTGGAGGGTAACAGATTATACTGGTCAAACCCTGTTATTCTCCCCAATGAATTATGATAAAGGAATGAATGTCATGACCATTCCAACAGACCGTTTATTTTCCGGTGTATTTTTCATGGCTATAGAAATGGAAGGGCAAGTCTTTAGAAAGAAATTTGTCGTTTCAAAGAAATAAAAGCAGATCAGACATTAATTGGAGCCCCTTTCTTTCGGGGCTTTTTTTATGCCTGGAGGAAATGAAAACATGGCCTCTAGGTAATGTGGGTATCAAAGCTTTTGCCGGATTTGAAAACTTTCATTCCGCAGATAAGTTTAAACTGAAACATCTAACAAGCGAATTATGCAGCATATTAAAACCCTGGGAGAACTCAAAGCCAGTAATTACGAAGCACTGCCGGTTAAGACGGAAATACGAAAAAATCTCAGGAAGCTTTTGTCGGAGGGAAAGAATGTATTTGAAGGCATCTATGGCTATGACGAGACGGTCCTGCCAGAGCTTCAACAAGCCATACTTGCACAGCACAACATCATCTTTTTGGGACTTAGAGGACAGGCAAAGACCAAAATGGCCCGATTGCTTGTGCAGTTGCTTGACGAGTATATCCCCGCCATCAAGGATACGCCACTCAACGAACATCCCTTCTCACCCATTAGCTCTGGTGCGCGTGAAATGATCCGTGAAATGGGAGATGAAACTCCGATTGAATGGATTCACAGGGAAGATCGCTATGTAGAAAAACTGGCGACTCCGGATGTTTCTGTTGCTGACCTCATTGGCGACATGGACCCTATAAAGGCAGCCAATATGGGGTTGAGCTACTCGGATGAGCGCGTCATTCACTACGGCCTGGTACCTCGCGCCAACCGCTCTATTTTTGTGATCAATGAATTACCCGATTTACAAGCCAGGATTCAGGTCGCCTTGTTTAATATTTTGGAGGAGGGAGACCTTCAGATCAGGGGATATAAGATGCGTTGGCCGCTAGATGTTTTGCTTGTATTTACAGCGAATCCGGAGGACTACACCAACCGGGGAAGTATCATTACGCCATTGAAAGACAGAATTGAAAGCCAAATTCTGACGCATTATCCCGCGGATCTGGACATTGCCATGGATATAACAAGAAGCCAGGTAAAGTTGGATGCAGAGCAAACAGAAAATATTGATATACCGGATTTACTGGCAGAATTGGTAGAGCGCGTGGTCATGACAGCTCGGGAAAGTGAGTATGTGGATGAGAAGAGTGGTATTTCGGCCAGGATGAGTATTGCAGCCCTGGAATATCTCTACGCCGCCATTGAGCGCAGAGGGCTTTCTACCCAAAACGCATCGTCTCGCGGAAGACTGACCGATGTCTTCAAGATTGTGCCTGCCATGACAGGGAAGATGGAACTTCTCTACGAAGGTGAATCCATGGGGCCAATCAATCTTGCCAGGATGCTGATCTTTGAGGCGATTAAAGAACAATTTTTATCCCTTTTTCCTTCGCCGGAAGAGTTGGCCCGCATGGAAGATGAAC
>DATFJT010000362.1:0-4881 GCA_035269065.1 Saprospiraceae bacterium
TCAATGGAGAAAGTGATCTCGGTGATGGCTCGGGTACAGCGCAGAGATTTGCTGATACATACTCGCAGGCCTTCCGTGACAGCGGTATTAACGACGCAGATGACATTGATGCCAATCAATTTTTGTATTTGGCTGGGAATAATTCCCTGGATGGCGTAAATAACCTGTACATGAATATTGGTTGGACATTCCCCGCCATGACTACGGAAATGACTTTCTCTTTGATCAATTTCATGGATGCAGGAGGAAATTTATTCCTTGCAGGACAGGATGTTGCCTGGGATATTTCAGAAAACTTAGGTAATCCAAGCACAAGGTTGTTCTTAAGTGGTTACCTGAAAGCAGCCTATGTAGATGATGGCAATGCCGCTAACAACCCGGTTTCAGGTGCAGAAGATGGTATTTTTAGTGATTTTGAGGACTTTACCCTGTTTGATTATTATGGAGGAGGTAACTTTTATCCAGATCAGGTTGCCCCGTCCGGAGGAAGTTCACCAGCTTTTGTTTACAATGGTGATGAGAGTCGGATTGGAGGCGTGTATTTTGACTCTGGTGTCTATAAAATGGTCTATATGGGATTTGGTCTTGAAATGGTCCAAGATGCCGCCGTCCGTGCTGACTTAATGAAACGCGTACACGATTATTTTGAGGGCTTGGTAAATAATGAAGAAACTGCCTCATTGGCAAGAACAGTTCGCATTTTTCCGAACCCTGTTCAGGGAGGTAATTTGAACATAGAAGTCAAGCTGGAATCTGGCAATCAACTGCAACTGGTATTGACAGATGCCACAGGAAGAACAGTTAGAAATGTGGAAATCAATTCAAATGGATTGTCTACCATTGATGTATCAGGCTTGTCTACAGGAGTGTATTTCCTCAAAGAGGCAGATGGGATAGATCAAGGCAGTCTGCCGGTACAAATATTGGGCGAGTAGTAAACCAGTATATACGCCAAAAAAAGCAGGGCTCCGTACGGAGCCCTGCTTTTTTTTATTTGTAGCATGTTTTAGAACTTGAATCCCACCTTGAAGTTGAGGTAATGAGCATTGAAGCCGTCGATGCTTTCAAAGTTATGGGATTGAAACCGATAGCCGACAGAGGCCGTCAGTGCGCTGCTTCTGCTCAGGCTCCATTGGGCACCTCCACCTAGACCGAACATTGCTCCTCCGTCTACATTGGATTCAAAGGCACCCAGAGCATATCCCGCATTGCCATAAAAGAAGGGCGCCCAAACTTTTCTTACGGGCATGAAACGGACATCTGCATAAATGGGCAATAATTCATAACCGTCATTTGTGCCCTGCTCACCTGAGCTGGTATTGAAAAAGTCTACCCCGAGACCCAATCCTAAGCTGAGTTTCTCATTGAGGTGGTATCCATTGATGGTGTGAATTCCAAAGTAACCCTCGTCATTGTCAATGCTTTGACCACCGACATCGTAAGAGCCGATACCAAAGCCAAAAGTTACTCCTGTCATATTGGTGAACCCCTCACCGTCATGTGCCATGACAGAATTACTGACGTCCTGGTGCGTCATTTCTTCCCGGGTAACTTTTCTTACTTCGTCTGCATCGAAGTGGAAAACATCACTGGAGGCGGTCATTATTTTTACCCCGTTCTCATCGAGGGGTTTGATGACTGATCCTTCGATTTTTTTACCGTTTTTGAGATAAACGATATCGATGAGGTCCTGACCGGACAAGGTGAATGTTATAAAAAGACTGCTCAATAGAAGGAGAATTGCTTTTTTCATGATCGGTTGTTTTTATTTTCAATATGATTTGTCATGTTGTTGATGATTTCATTTCCCGGAGTGATGATGCTCATAAACTGCATGCCTCCGGTACTTTGAATATTTATTTCTCGATGGACTGCTTTCCTTTTTCGGCGGTCATATAATTCTAATTGAATTTTGTTATTGCCGGGTTTTAGCGGTACGCGGGCGAAGCTGATTTCTGCAGGCAATGAATGCCAGCCCCTGATGTCAGCTCGTTCAGACAAGGTGCTGAAAACATTATATATCTGTCCCAGGTCTACCTGGACATTATCGTCATTGTCGGCCTTTTTTTCCTTTTCACCATCCTTGTTTTCTTTGCCGTTTTTGTCTTTTTCATCGTCGCCTTCCAGTTCAATGCTGCTTAGGGCCTCCTGGATGGCACGTTTGGCCAATACACGCACTACGGCATTGGCCAATTCCCGTGCATAACGATCTCTAAGAGATTGAGGGGCAATGGTATTGAGATTTTCCAGTAATTCCAGCTCCCGTGTCTTTCCGTTGGCCAAAACCCTGCCGGATATAAGTGGAGAGGGCTGTGGTCGATAGATGGGCAGAGCGATGGAAATATTGTCATAGGTCAAATTGATATTGTAGTTCTGTATTTCCTGGGCAGAAATGCTGGATTCTATATCCTGAGCAGAATTGAATACCTGCAATCCACCGTTGCCATGAGGAGATAAACCCAGATTGACAATGACCTCCTCCTTTTCTGGTGCCAGGCCATTTTCCCAGAAAAGAACCAATTCGCCAGCCTGATTGGGTAGTTGACGTTCGCACGGTACATCTAAAATTTTGCTGTAATAACTGTAATCAGATCCAAAATTCATCAATTCGGCCGTACGTAAAAGATCACAGGCTATTTGTGGTGGCAAGGCAGTGCCCATATACTTTTTCACCTTTCCGTCTTCAGTCAAAAATAGATTGACTGCATTCCTGTATGCAATAAACGCATTGTTTATTTCGCTATTTGCTTCATAGGCCATCCCCATAATCACGTGAGCCAAAACATCATCGTGGTATTTCAGGGGTTTGTCGGGGACGGCATCATTGAGGGCCTGAAGGGCCAGGTTTGCTCGCCTGGCCTCTACACGTGCACTGCTGACACGCCCCATTTTGAGAAAATTGAGACACTTCATATAATGAACCGCAATGTTCTCAAAAAACTCTGTTTTGTAAGGCAATGATCGAGGGTTACTCATCAGGGACATGGCTCTTTGCCCAGCCCCTACCTTGCGGTCCTCGATGAGTAAATCTGCTTTTTGTAAAAAATGCTGGCTTTCTTCGAGGCGTCCGGCGATCCGTTCTATGGCTCCCATTTCCATATGAAGCAAGACCTCATTGCGGCCTTTTTTCATCACTTTTTTGTGACTGACCCAATCGGCTGCCTCCTCTACTTCATTGAAATAAAGCATCCTGGAAAGCTGATCCATGCTCCGCTCATAACTCATACATGAGCTGAGCAGCAGGACAGCGGCCGATACCAATAAGTACAGTCTTGCGCTCATTTTTGCTATTTGTGAATGAATGCAACAGAGAATTAGAACTACTGGATTTCCAGCCAAACAAGACAAGAATTAATTCTTGATGTATTTCTTGATCTTCTTGTCACCGATCCAGACGAGCTCATTGGTTTCCATATTGGTCAATTCCATATCGATCTGGTAATAGACGACCTTGTTTCGACCTTCAGCATCTACTATAGAGTTGATAACACCCTGAAGCATATAGTCAGCGCCCACTTCGAGACCCCATTTTTTCATAGTTTCAACAGAAGAATTATTTTGTTGATCAGCTCTTTCCCGACGGATTTGTTCGCGCATATTACCTCCTTGCACAACGCGCACACGCCCACTTTTGATAAAGGCTTTTTCCAGTTCTTTGACAAAGGTCTCTGCTTCAATATGCTCATGAGATTTGTTTTCTACCAGGCCGCAAATGACGACAGGTTTCTTGCCTGTGTCGCTCACATGTCGTTCGAGCCATGGTTGAGACATCGCTTCAGAAATAAGTTCCTGAGCAGTAATGCGGGCATCGGTATCATTCCATCGTCCACTGATGTCCGTTGTTGTGTCCGTATCTATTCGTTGTACCTGCCGATTACAGGAAATAAAGCTCAAGGCAAGGAAAAATGACAAACTGATAGTGATTATTCTTTTCATATCCATTGTTTTATTGTGCATTAAATATTCATAAGCTGCCACAGAATTACCAAACATAAGGGTAGGGTTGGCGCCAGGGATCATTGAAAAATCTCCTTCTCTGGGGGATCAGTATAGGTCTGCGCGCCCTTTCAAGCCTCAGTTGTCTGCGAAAATCGCGTCTATCTTCTTTCCGATCTATGCGCGCATCTTTTTTCTCCTGCCAGGGGTCCCTGGCCTCATAAGTATTTTGTATGGTGCTCCCCATATTCTGCTCATGGGAGTCGAGTTGCTTTTCGTATTTCTCATGGGACTTTTGGGCGTTGGGATTTGGCGTCTCTTCTTGTCCAGTCATATAAAATGAGAAGAGAAACAGGCCCAGGATAATGGCAATGATCTTTTTCATAGGTCTTGTATTTAATTCACTGAATACAAGGTAAAAGTAATGAAAAAGATTCCAAGCGCTTAGCTTCTTAACGCAACTTTAACCACTCTAAAGGGATGTTGATAAAAATTAACTTTTTGTATTTTCTGATTAAGAAAATATTAATTGGGCTTCAAAGGAAGATGCTTCTGCATTTCATTTAAATTAATATTGTCGTGAGAAGCGTTGTACAAAACCTTGCCTTTGTACCAAAGAATCATTTGTGGGGACTCGTGTTTTACGCCGGTACGGTCTGCAATAGCATTGGATAGGTTCCTGAATTGAATGAGATCTAAATAATAAAAAGGCAATTCTTCCTTCTTGAAATTCCAATCACTAGCCAGGCGGCGATGCACAAAATGGCTTATGCTGCATCGAGTGCTGTGCTTGAAAATGACTATCGGTTGATCCATTGAATGGTTTTCAAGGTCATCCAATCCTTCAGTGCTTTGAAGCTCTACCCAATCCTGATTTCCTGATGTACTTGACTTTTTATTTGAGCTGAACAGTCCCATCTTTTTGTATTAACACGTTTAATCCGA
>DATFJT010000363.1:0-13298 GCA_035269065.1 Saprospiraceae bacterium
GGAGTTATTCCTATTTTCCTATATTGCAGAGCAAATGATTTTTGGAATAGAATTTAAGGTATTGAAAGTATTTATTTGGGTCTTTATTTTCTTCTTATGGATGTCCACTCCTTTAAGCGCGCAATGCAATCTAACAGTTGATGCAGGTCCGGACAAATACCTCTGTCCGGATGAGTCTGTCTTACTGGAGGGGAATATATCAGGAGACTTTGACGATTTTGAGTGGACGCCTGATGTTGGGCTGAGTGATCCTTTTTCCCTGCAACCTGAGGCTTTTCAACCCGGAACCTACACCTTAAGCGCTACTTATAATACGGGCAATAATATTATTGTCAACGGAGATTTTGCTCAGGGCGTGAGTAATTTCACCAGTGATTATTCCTTGTCTACTCCGGGTAATGTGGTGACATGTCCCGGGGGAAGTCAGGTATTCGGTCCTTTAGGTTGTGAGGGCACCTACAATGTGCTGAATGATCCCAGTTTAGGACATTCCAGTTTTGCTGCCTGCTCAGATCAAAGCGGGGATGGCAACATGATGGTAGTCAATGGGTCTTCTACAGCCAATACCAACGTCTGGTGCCAAAATGTAGCTGTCAATCCTACTTCAAGCTATGAATTCAGTGCCTGGGTAACCTCAGTGGTGGCCGGCTCTCCAGCCATACTTCAATTTTGGATCAATGGTGTGCTTTTAGGCAACACCTTTAGTCCAGGGGGTGTTTGCAATTGGTCGGAGCATACTGCGGATTGGGATGCCGATGGTGCAGCAACTGCTCAAATTTGTCTCATCAATCAAAATACGTCTGCTGGTGGTAACGATTTTGCCGTTGACAATATTCAATTTATTGAAATTTGCAGATCTGAGGATGAGGTGATTGTGTATCCGGTGGAGATGGATTTTTCTATTGACGAACCACCACTTTTAACTTGTTCCAACAGCAGTGTTCGACTGTCTGTACAGGTGAATAACCAGGGCTCAGTCGATTACTCTGGTTCATGGTTAGACCCCCTGGGCAATACCATTCCTGCATTCCCGCCAAATTATGAAATCGAAGTGACGGAGCCTGGTGAGTATCTTTTCATATATGTCTTTGACAATGGTTTGACCCGCTGCGAAACCTTTGAGCCTGTCGATGTCCTCTCTGATATTGTTGAAGTAGAAGCAGAGGCAGAAGTAGATGGAACTGTTGGCTGTATTGGAGGTTCGGCCTTTTTACGGGCATTAAATGGTGGTGCTTTTGAATATTTCTGGTACAGTGAAAGCGGGATAGTTATAGATGATCCTACAAATGATGAAATTGAGGTCGATGAAAGCGGCTTTTATAATTTAATAGTTACGGATCCATTTACAGGTTGTGCAGATACAACCGAAGTATTCGTCCCTCAAAGTGAAGACGTGCCGGAGGCCATTATTGAGACACCGGACAGGCTCAATTGTAGTAATCCCATGGTCATCCTGGACGCCTTTGATTCGAATTTACCCCCCGACACCGATATACTCTGGTCCACATTGGATGGGAACTTTGTAGATGATACGAATATTCTGGATCCGGAAGTGGATTCCGCCGGGACTTATCTCCTTATTTTGGTGAACCAAATTACCGGTTGTAGTGATACGGCAGAGATTATTGTAGAAGCATCATTTGAGCGTCCTGATGCCAATTTACAGGACACAGCTGTGCTTACCTGTCAAATGGAGACTGTGGAATTGATCCTGGATGATGTGGATGATCAAACCAGGATCAACTGGACTACCCCTTCTGGCAATATCGATGATTCTTCCAGCCTTATCCTATCTGATCCCGGTACTTACATCGTGGACTTGTGGCATACCGAAAGTGAATGCGGTTCCTCGGATACCATTCGCATCCTGGACGATAGAGCGTATCCTTTGGCTGATCTAGAAATTCCGGATATCCTCAATTGTGATCGTGACACGGTCCTTTTATCTGCTGCCCTTGAGATGCCCAATACAGCGGTTTCTGTCAGTTGGCTGGATGTTCAGGGCAATATTGTATCCAATGAGGATGATTGGCTGGTCAGCCAGCCGGGTTGGTATTTTTTCAACGCCCTAAATGATTTAAATGGCTGCCTTTACCGGGATTCTGTAAGGGTGCAAATGGATACCATAAGCCCGAATGTATCCTCAGGAGACAGTATTGTATTCTCATGCGACGATGATTTTGTCGTGATATCCGGTTCCAGTAATTCGACAGAAAACCTGGACATTACCTGGTTAAACCCCGATGGAAGCATACTGGTGAGAAACGAATGGAGCTATGAGGTGCGAAATACGGGTACTTATACGCTAATCGTAGAAAATACCACCAATGGGTGCACATCAGTTACCACACAGACCGTTACCCCGGACCAGGATTTACCATTTTTGTCTATAGAAAACCGGGATACACTCACCTGCGATCAAGTGAGCATCATCTTGACCGGTGATGGCAGATCAACCGGGGGAGGCACCCTAAATTATCAATGGTTGGATGCACAGGGCAATGAGATCCAGCAAACAGAAGATTTGGAAGTGACTGTCCCGGGCAGCTATACTTTGTGGGTAACAGATGCTTCCAATGGCTGTTCCGTTTCTCAGCAAGTGGAGGTGCCCATCGACACCCTTGCACCTCCCATCAGCTTAGATATCCCGGATACTTTATCCTGCAAAGACTCTACTGTGCAGCTTACTGTTGCTAATTTTGCTGCCTCGTTGGAGTACGAGTGGTCTTCGGATGATGGTAAGAGGATTCAGCCATCTCCGGATGGGAGTTTTGGTCTTGTCAGTGAAAGTGGTGTATATACTGTTTCTGTTCTTGATCCTGCAAATGGCTGCGCTTCTGAGGAAGAAATTTTGGTACAAGAAAATTTCTCCGTGCCGATCCTGGATTTAGAAGATGTTGATCCAATCACCTGCCGGGATACTATAGCAGAACTCAATCTAAATATACAATCCAACAATCCGTATTCCATTGAATGGTTTGATGCCACTGGAACACCTGTCGGTAGGGATACAGGGCGTTTATTGACAAGCCAGACCGGTAGTTACGAGGTGATTGTCAGAGATGAATCAAGCGGTTGTTTTGAGAATGGACGATTCGAGGTTTTGGCCAATCGGGATACCCTGGAACTTATCGTGGAGACTCCTTTAGATTTGGATTGTGAGAACGAGGAAGTCAACCTTGAATTTGATGTTGTTGGAGAGGCTGATTATGAGACTATTTGGTACGATCGCTTTGGAGCTGTTTTAGGGTCTAGCGACAATGGATTGAACGTCAGCAAGGAGGGGGACTACTTTATATTGGTGACTAATAATGAGAACGGATGCCCCAGCAGGTCTCATATTCGGGTAGATAGAGTAGCTGAGAGGCCGGATACCCTCGTATTTGAGGTACAACCCGCTGTATGTGATGATGAGCTGGGCAGTATTGGGTCGCTACAGGTGGTTGGTGGTACTGCCCCTTATAGTTTTTTTCTCAATGGAGCTGAAATATCTGCCAATGAGGAATCAATTTCCGCCCCTACAGGACAGAATGAAATCCGGGTAGTGGATGACAGAAACTGTGAAATCATAGAGAACTTCAATGTGCCTCACGAAGCCGGTATTTATTTTGAGTTGCCACCGGAATATGAGATGGAGCTCGGTGACCAGGTAAAATTGATTCCCAGGTTTGCCAGGGGAGAAAATGATATCAGGACGATTCGATGGGAGGTCACAGATGACTTAAGCTGTATCGACTGCCTGGAGCCCTGGGCTTCCCCTTTAGAGAACACAGAGTACACACTTGAAATAGAAGACAATAAGGGTTGTTCGCATAGAAGCACGACGAAAATCAATGTGCTCTTTGATCCCGGGGTTTTTGTACCCAGCGCCTTTTCACCCAATGGCGATGGCATCAATGACTTTTTCTTTCCGCAGAGTCAGTCGAAATGGATCCGTTCCGTCGGGGATTTCAGAATTTATTCCAGGTGGGGAGAAGAGGTTTTTCGCAATCTTTCGCCTCGATTAAATGTCGCTGACGATGGCTGGGATGGAACCTTCAATGGAAAACTGATGGATTCTGCCGTCTTCGTGTATCATTTCGAAGTGGAGTTCATTAATGGTGTAAAGAGGCTTTTTAAGGGGGATGTGACGCTGGTACGATAATAATAGGATAGGACAATTAGATGGCTGATTGCCTCACAGGAGCCAAAGCTAAACTGCTGATAATCAAATGACGAATGTAGTTTCTGTCTTTTCTAGTAATGAATAAATACTATCTCAAATAAGATGCCCCATTGACATCAATCACAGCGCCGGTCATGTAGTTCGCGTTTTTACTGCAAAGCATACAGACGGCATGGGCAATTTCAGTGGCATTGGCTTCCCGCTTTAGCGGACTTTGAGAACGAATTCGTTCACCTTTTTCCCCTTCAAGTAATTCCTTTGTCATGCCCGTTTTGACAAATCCGGGGGCGACAGCATAGACGTAAATTGGCACAGTTGCCAACTCCTGGGCAAGAGACTGACTAAGGGCATTCAGCCCGGCTTTGGCGGCACCATATGCAACATGTCCAGGCTCACCGCGATAGGCACCCCTGGAACTGATATTGATGATGCGTGATTCCTTTGCTTTCTCAAGAAAGGGCAGCAGCTTTTTGATGAGCAGGGCCGGATGGTTGAGGTTGACATCCATAGTCAGATTCCAGGTCTTCCACCAATCGTGGTCATTCAACTCCTTTAGGGGGTGGGGGAGATATACTCCGGCATTGTTCACAAGAATATCCAGGTGGTCCCATTGTTCAAGCAACTGAAGCTTCAAATGATCAACCTGGTCTTTTTCACTCAGGTCGGCCTGAACGAGGAAATGCCCTTGTCCGGGTAGCATTTCCAGCAATTCTTTTGCGGCTTTGTGGTTGGAGCGATAATGGAGAGCCAACTGAGCACCCTCTTTTGCCAGGGTTTGCGCTATGGCTTTGCCGATACCTCCTGATGCACCTGTCACCAGGGCCAATTTGTTGTGAGCATCCAATTCCATATACCTGTGGTTTTTGTCAACTATTCGGAAGTTTTTGAAATATAGAATTTAGCTGTCAAACATCAACCCCTTGTGATTTTTTTTAACCCGAACCAAGGGCCAATTTTATGGGCACAAGGCGTAACTCATCTCCAATTCCTTTTCCAAAAACTCAGCAATTTTATCCATGGCCGTCGTAGCAAGTCCGGCTTTTTTTTCCGCTCTTTGATTGTAATTGGTGTTGGTATTCACATCGTAAACATATCTTCTACCATGCTTATCAGTGAGATACTCCAAAGCGCCTATCTGAATATGATTCGCTGACATGAATTCCTCATACAAGGTAATATCCGGATTGTCAAAATTACGGATGATCTTGAATTTTTCATTTGGTTTGTTCCCAGAGCTTTCTCCAACGGGACAAAATGCATCGCCTACCTGGCATACATCTGCAGGACAAAGCTGGAAACCATTTGAGCAGTCCACTCGTACGGCATAATGAAATTGACCACCAATGATTTCAACCCGGGTAATGGAGTTGTCCTTAGGTTCAATGTATTCCTGAACGAGATATATACCATCCAGTGATTCAGGCAATTGTTCATTTCCTATAAGTTGATCCAGGTGAATGAGATCATGAATCAGCTGTACGCCGAGTCCTTTTCCACCGCGGTTGGGCTTCAGGATAAAAGGGAAACTTCCCAATTCTATCGCAGCATTTTTTAGCAAGGTGGGATCATTTACCAGAATGGTTTTTGGGGTTTGTATTCCAAATTTTTGCAGGGCCAAACACTGTTCTGATTTGCGAAGCTCTAATTGTATGGCTCTACGACCGTTGATGACCTTTCTATCGTGCAGTTGGAGCCAAGACAGTATGTTCTCAGTCATTTCAGGGGCATAGCGATGGTCTCTGGTATGAGAAGAGGCACTCATCCTGTTGAAGAAAACGCCATCAGGAGGACTTTTCAGAATATTCAATTCATTTTTATGGATAAACCATTCCTCAAATGCCAAAGCTCTTTTTTGAAGTGATGCTCTCAGTGGCAATTGCCAGTCTTCGTTCTCGTGGATAATGTAGATTTTGCTCATGGTAGTGGTGTTTAAATAAAAAAAGGCCTTCCCGAATTGGAAAGGCCTCTAAAAAGCTTATTTGTATATGTTACCTACTCCAATTCATTGCGATTTTCGCTCATACAACAGCAAGTGCAGCACGCAGTAGAAAATGAAGTATTGTGGTATTGTATTCTCATTAGAAGATAAAATTACACCTAAGAACAATTAAACTCAAGTTTTAATAAGAGTTTTTTTGGTATTGGACATTTTTGAATTGGTCATAATCAGTTTCTGGAGATCTATTTCTTAATCAATTGATGATTTATTTAGATCAATTTGAATGCTGTTGAGCAGATCACTTAATTTCTCAATGCTTACATGTTCCATGACCACCACCTTGTAGCATGTTGGGGCACTATGGTTGTCCGGAACAAGGCCAAATTGAGCAGCTGTTTCACTGTGCATATAATCACTCTGAATGGTGACGATATTGGAGTGTGGATTGCGAAAATATTCGATTTGTAGCGTATCGAGTTTGCGACAGAGCCATTCCGTTCGTTTTTGAAGAATGAAAATCTTTTCATACCAGCCAAACGGGCCGTTTTTGACCAATACCATCCATGCGGCAATGGCATTTGCTCCAGACCTGCTGCCTATCAGTGTCAAGTCAGTGCCTTCTACATAAGTAGCCTCTTTGGTATTGGCATAGGACATAAATCCCTTGCGTATAAGAAACACGCCGGTGCCATAGGGTGCCTGTGCGACCTTGTGCGCATCTAAAGTGAAGGATGTGATGTTGGGGTTCTGAAAATTCATGGCGCTATTCTCATTTGAAAAAGGATAGTAAAAACCGCCATAAGCTCCATCTATATGAATTTTATACTCACAGTTTGAACTTTTGAGCACTTCGGCAAAGGTATCCACCGGGTCAACAGTACCAAACATGGTGGTCATCATATTGCAAACCACAATAAAGTACTTCTTTCCTGCCTTTTGTGCACTCGCCAATGTCTCTTCGAAATTATGACGTGTCACGGTTCTTTTTTCCGGATCGACCTTAATTTTGAAAATGTCCAGTGCCAGCAAATTTCCGGCTTTATCCATGGAGTAATGACTGTCCTGGCTGCACATGATGGCTATTTCATCAGGTTTTGCAGCTTTTTCTTGCTGAAAGTAATTGCGATAAATCCAGATGGCCTGGATATTGGCCTCAGTGCCTCCTGAGGCGACATAACCATCTTGTTTGTTTTCTTCGCCCTGGAGGATATCTACGGCACATATTTGAATCAGCTCTCGTTCAATTTCCTGGGTCCCTTTGAAAAAGGATTCAGAGTCTCCCAAGGTGTGGCAGCCTATGTGATTTGGGTTTTGAATGAGGGTGGATAGGTAGGGAGCATCCTTGAGAAAGGTGGCATCCTGGTTAAATACTTTCTCGTCGAGGTAAGAGGCAGGCAGGCCCAGGGTATGTTGACTGACGTAATTGACATTTTTCTCAAGGGCATCAAAAACGATGGAATTAATTTCCTCTTGCGTTTTTTTCTTCCAGTATTTCGTCATTGGTTCAATTTTTCGAAGGGCAAAAATACCTTGAAAATGGACAAGTCCAAGTTTTGGCTGAAATCGCTGAATAGGATTATTTACCTGATGAGGCTGACATCACCTTTAAGCTGCTCTGATTGACCATTCTCATATTCGATATCAATGTAATAGACGAAAACGCCGGCGTCGAGAACTTGATTGTCGTGTCTGCCATCCCACCATGAGAGACCGGGGCGGTAAACCTGATCTTGAAGAGAATACATCAAATTGCCCCAGCGATTGAAGATGAGGTATTGCTTGATGACAGCTTTCGTGCCTGTAGGCAGGTAAACCCTGAATAGGTCATTGACGCCATCATCATTAGGGGAGAATGCGTCAGGGACAAAAGCGGTTTCCCTGGAAATACAAGCATTGTACTCCGGGTTTTCGGGTTCCAGACATCTGCCACATTCGTCAATCACTGCGTTGCCGAAGGGAATTCCTGCACAATCCAGACATTCGTTCCATGCCGGATCTTCAGGAATCAAACAATTTCCACAACTGTCTACTTCTGCAGCACCGTTAAAATTACCGGCACAGTCCAGGCAATCATTGAATCCCGGGTCCGCAGGCAGCAGGCAATTGCCACAGCTGTCGATGACGGCATTTCCGTTGGGCGTACCTGCACAGTCAAAGCAGTTATTGAAAAGAGAATCTGTGGGCAGGAGGCAATTCCCACAACTGTCTATGACCGCGTCTCCGTTGGGTGTGCCCTGGCAATCTAAACAGTCATTGAAAAGGGAATCTGTAGGCAGAAGGCAGTTCCCGCAGCTGTCGATAACGGCGTTGCCATTTGGTGTTCCGGCACAGTCAAAGCAATTGTTAAAAAGCGAATCTGTCGGAAAGAGGCAATTGCCGCAACTGTCGATGACTGCGTTGCCATTGGGTGTGCCCTGGCAATCTAAACAGTTATTGAATAGGGAATCAGTAGGCAGCAGGCAGTTTCCGCAGCTGTCGATAACGGCGTTGCCGTTGGGTGTACCGGCACAATCAAAACAATTATTGAAAAGAGCGTCGGTAGGAAGAAGACAGTTGCCACAACTGTCGATGACGGCGTTGCCATTGGGTGTGCCCTGGCAGTCCAGGCAGTTATTGAATAGGGAATCAGTAGGCAGCAGGCAATTCCCACAGCTGTCTATCACCGCATCCCCATTGGGCGTACCGGCACAATCAAAACAATTATTGAAAAGAGCGTCGGTAGGTAGAAGACAATTACCACAACTGTCTATAACAGCGTTGCCGTTGGGTGTTCCCTGGCAGTCCAGGCAATCGTTGAAAAGGGAATCTGTGGGTAGGAGACAATTCCCACAGCTGTCTATCACCGCATCCCCATTGGGCGTACCTGCGCAATCCGGACATTTGTTGAAAAGAGCGTCTGTTGGTAAAAGGCAATTCCCGCAACTGTCAATAAGAGCTTCACCAAAAGGCGTACCGGCACAGTCCAGACAATCATTGAAATCGGGATCATCGGGTTCCAGGCATTCCCCACAGCTGTCAATAACACCTGTGCCAAAGGGCTCTCCAAAGCAATCCAGGCAATCGTTGAACAATGGATCATCGGGTTCCAGGCACTCGCCGCAGTCGTCAATGATGGCATCACCAAAGGGAGTACCGGCACAATCCAGGCAATCATTAAAAAAACGATCATCAGGTTCCAGGCAGTTCCCGCAACTGTCAATTACAGCCGGCCCAAATGGTTCACCATTGCAATCCAGGCAATCGTTGAACAATGGATCGGAAGGCTCGAGGCATTCTCCGCATTCATCTTCAACCGCTGTTCCTCCCAGCACCCCGTTACAGTCGTATTTTTGCATGCTGACATTGTCTAGGGCCATACCGCAGGCAGAATTATCCAGGCTGATAAATTCAAGCGTTCCATTGTCTGCCGTTGCCGTAAACTCAAAGCTTTCAGTACGCCAACCCATGTTGGTATGGGATCTACCAGTTGTGTTGTAATTATAGGTGAAACTATTGCCATCAATGCTCACGGACATTCCTTTTATAATAGGGGCACAATCCGTGTTCCCGGCAATATCGAATTGAACCAGGTAGCGACTTCCGGCCATCAAATTGACATCCTGGAAAATAGAACCGCCAGCCCCTGCACATAAATCCAGACTTCTCAACCCATCGGAAGGGGTCCATAAGCCTCCAACGTAGTCAATGGGATTGCCCACTTCCCAATTGAAGATGTCGGTACTTCCCCCTGGCAAAGTGACGAAACCCGGCCCCGGATTGATACTGGCACTTTCAAAGCTGCCATTGAGCACTTGTCCTTTTGACAGAAAGGGCAAACACGCTAGCAAGACCAAAAAAACGAATCCTTTCGTTTTTATTTTCTTGATGTTTATGTTTGATATTTTATCCAAGATCCTGTTAGACTTTTGACCATCAAATCTGTAAAAAGAATTCTTCTTCCTGTTTGATCGTTTTTGAAAAAGTGCTTCATGTTCTACAATCAGAATAACAATTCCTCATCAATTTCGAAAATGCCTGAAAGTCTTAAATATGAGATTCAGGGCATTTCTATTTTTTATTGATCTAGAATATTGTTATTATAGGAGTATTGTACACTTAAAAATAGTAAAGATTATGGCAATAGTAAAAGTTATTGAAGTCATTGCAGGCTCGGAAAAATCATTCGACGATGCGGTTAACAATGCATTAGAAGAAGCATCTAAAACTGTGGACAACATAGAATCTATATATGTCAAGGACATGAAAGCCAAAGTGGAAAACAACAAAATCGTTTCCTATGGGGTCATAGCGAACATATCATTTCGCATCAATGCATAAAATGGATATGATCCGGGCATGCCTTTCCACTTGTAGTGGGCTCACCCACACTCACACTCACACTCACACCTATTTTTATCCATTGGCTACCTGCCGCATCGGGTCGTGAGGATTTTCATCCTTTAAAGTTTTCTTATTTACGCCCAGTATGATTAACCACAGGGCAAAAATGACCTCCCCGAAAGTGAAATATTCGAGGGTGTTGCTCAAGAGTGAATATTCTGGAGCCATTATTCGAATGAAGCTGTTAAGCATATAACCCACACCAGCCAATAGGACGAGCCAGCCGAGAAACCGCGGAAAATATCCTGATTTAAGAACAAGTGCCCCAAGGGGAAAAAGCCATAGGCCCCAAAAAATAGAGGCAATGATAATCCCCTGTTCATTCAGCTCCAAAAAGAATAGTACCCATGCCCAAACTTGTTCCGTGGCGAAATATTCAGCTATCCATTCTCCCTGTATGAAAGTCAATGCAGCGAATAGATGAATGGAATTCAACATGGCAATTGGCACTCCGGTCAGTCCCAATACCAATAACCAGGTGCGTAAACGGCGATCTATCCCTGAAAATAAGCGATGTAGTAAAACGACTGCCGCAATAAATAGCAGTTGCGTGAGAAGAGTTCCTGCTATACCCAATTTATATAGAAGAAGTCTATCTCCAATAGCATTAACCGTGGCTTGACCATCTCCGGGGACGACCGTTTGACTCGGCACATACATGAGACTGAAAATGCCCAGGACAATCCAAATGGGATAAATGATCCTGAGATTCCGCACAACAGCTGTTTTCTCCATAGCGACATTCTATGCTGTCAAAATAATAAAATACGATTGGATTGTAACAAGATTGTACCCTATTTCACGAAAACCTGTCGTCCCTGATCATGAATAAATTGCCCTTTTTACGGGGATACACATCACGATAGAATTAATCACCATTTAGAGAGTAGAAACTTTTCTTCCGGTATAATGCATGCAGCCAGGCTTAGCTGCTTCGTCGAGCTGGAGAGAATAGTTTACGATTCGTTAACGGCTGCAACATTGAGTTCATCCAAGTATAAAATAAACTTAAACAAGTCTATAGGTCTCCCTACCTGAGGTGCTTCTAAATTGGCCAGTAAGTATTCATCATTTAACCTCAAAAACGACTATGAAGAAGATTTACCTATTATTATCGCTTACACTGGGCATTACGCTGGCCTTTGGACAGACCAGTCAACTCAGTATAATAGTGAGCCAGGGTTCCGATGACATGGAAGAAGCCCTCGGTGATAACAGTATTGATGACGGTTCTTCAGATTTGGAGCTGGGTTCCGAAGATACCATGAACGGTGCTCCACAGGCGGTCGGTGTTCGATTTGAAAATGTAGCACTACCTGCGGGTGCTCTGATTCTCAATGCCTACATCCAGTTTACCGTGGATGAAGACAAAGGAAATGGAGAGGATTCAGAATTGACCATTGCGGCACAGGATGACACCAACCCTCAAACTTTCAACACTGATGTGGCGAATGTGAGTAGCAGAGCGACATTGGCCAGTACGGTCGATTGGAACATTGCTGCCGGCCTATGGGAAACTGCCGGTGAGGCAGGCTTGAATCAACGCACACCCAATCTGGCAGCACTCGTATCTGAATTGATTGCCAAACCCGACTGGAATGCGGGCAATGCCATGGCATTTATTATCACCGGTACAGGTACTAAAACTGCAGAATCTTATGACGGAGATGCAGCAGCTGCGCCTGTATTGGTCATTGACTACATCGCTCCGGCGATCACTACCTACCAGATTACAGAGAGCTCTGATGACATGGAAGAGAATCTCAACACCAATAATATCGACGACGGTTCTTCAGATTTGGAGTTGGGATCTGAAGACGCAGATGGAAGCGCTCCTCAGATGGTCGGCCTTCGATTCAACGACATACAACTTCCTGCCAACGCAGACGTCGAAGGGGCGTTTATCCAATTTACTGTAGACGAATCCAAGAATACGGACGAGGGTAATTTCATTATTCGCGCTCAAAATGATCCCAATCCCGGAACTTTTACCACAGATAATGCAGACATCAGCTCGCGATCTACATTCAGTACAGAAATCAGCTGGACTGTCTCTGCCAACACCTGGGAAAATGCCGGTGAGGCCGGTCCAAACCAAAGAACAGCAGACATCAGCGAATTGCTGGAATTGATTACGGCACAACCTGGCTGGGCACCCGGCAATTCAGTGGTATTTACGATTACAGGAACAGGCACCAAGGTCGCCGAGTCCTTAGACGGAGATGCCACAGCAGCTCCCGTTTTGTCTATTTCTGCATTCAATACATCTGACCTGAACTTCCAGATTACTGAAGGATCTGACGATATGGAAGAAAACCTCGATGACAACGGCATTGATGACGGGTCTTCCGACCTCGAACTGGGATCCGAGAACGGAGATGGAACTTCTCCTCAATTGGTTGGTTTGAGATTTGCCAATGTCAATCTCGTTCCCGGCCAGCCGATCAACAGCGCTTATATTCAATTCCAGGTAGATGAGTCGAAAAATACAGATGAGGGCAACTTCATCATTCGTGCTCAGGCAGATCCCAACCCGGAAACTTTTGGGACTGACAATGGCAATATTAGTTCAAGACCGGTTTTAAGCAGTGAAGTGAGCTGGACAGTTCCTGTCAATACATGGGAAACTGCCGGAGAAGCCGGTGAAGATCAAAGAACGGCTGATTTGACACCATTGATTGAAGAGCTTCTTGCTCAGGATGGCTGGCAGGCAGGCAATGCCATGGTGTTCACTATCGAAGGTACCAATACAAAAGTGGCAGAATCTGTGGAAGGTGCTGCTGCTGGTGCACCGACACTTGTAGTCAATGCCGT
>DATFJT010000364.1:0-5510 GCA_035269065.1 Saprospiraceae bacterium
TGGGGCCATTTTGGCTGCGGGACATGATGCCGGTCTGCAAAAGGCGGATCCTGAGGCCTATGAAAATTTGCCGGGCTGTTGCCAGTACCACGAAGTTGAACCCCACTAAATACCAAATGCAATGAAGAAAGTGAAAGCACCCGGCTTGTTGGTCGGGCTGCTTCTCCTTTGTACTCCTTTCATTTGGGCACAAGGTGGAGCAGATAAAGAATTTCGAGGAATCGTACAGGAAGAGGTCAAGAATGAGAAATTGGTACCCGTAGTAGGGGCTCAAATCTATTGGGCAAAGTCTCAAAAAAGCACCTTCAGCGGTCAGGATGGCCGTTTTTCCCTACCCAAAACCGGGGAACGCTTATTGGTAGTTAATTTTGTTGGATTTGAGGCAGATACCCTGGACACGCAGGACAGCAGCTTCATGGAGATCACCTTGAAGAAGGGAGTTAATCTGGAAACAGTGGAGGTCACCTATGAAAGGCGATCCACAGAAATTTCCATGATCAATCCGATCAACCTGGAGACTATGGGCGAAGAAGAGCTCTTTAAAGCGGCGTGTTGTAATCTCAGCGAGAGTTTCGAGACCAATCCCAGTGTAGACATGTCCTTCACAGATGCCGTCACTGGTACCCGGCAGATTGAAATGCTTGGCCTTGCGGGGCCCAATGTCTTGTATACCGTAGAGAACATTCCGGCCCTGGAGGGATTCTCAGCACTCTACGGACTGAGTTTTGTGCCAGGGACCTGGATTGAGTCCATCCAATTGTCCAAGGGTGTAGGCTCTGTTCTGAATGGCTATGGGGGCATCAGTGGTCAGATCAACGTGGAAGAGAAAAAGGCAGAGTCGGGAGAAAACAATTACCTGAACGCCTATTACAATGCCTTGTCACGCACAGAACTCAACTACAATCATCGCCGGGAGTTGTCGGACAAGGTATCAACCGCCATCCTGACTCATGCCGGCATGCGTCCTCGTAGAATTGATGTGAACGACGACGGCTTTATGGATCAGCCGGAGCAGCTGGAATACAGTGTGCTCAATCGCTGGAGGTTTACGAATGATAAAGGTTGGCGATCCAGACTCGTATTGGAATCGTCCATGCTTGATCAGGTCGCTGGCCAGATGGATTATGAAAAAGACAAAGACAATCTTAATCTATGGGGCATGGAGTCGAGAGTTCAAAATCACTCTGTATGGGCCAAGCTGGGAAAAGTCAATACGGATCTGCCCTGGCGCAGCTTTGGGTCCCAATACAAAGTGAGCTACTACAGCCAGGACAGTGAATTCGGCAACAGAAACTACAACAATATTCAACGGAATTATTTTGCTAATTTCATCTACCAGTCCATCATCGGGAATACCAATCACGTCATCAAAATGGGAGCCAGTGGAAAATGGGATGTGCGTGATGAAAGGCTGGATGGCATGGTGCTGGATCGCACGGAAAAATCTGCAGGAGTGTACAGCGAATATGCATTCAGCCCCTCAGAAGCTTTCGATATAGTGGCAGGTTTGAGAATCGACTACCACAATCTTTTTGACTGGTTCGTTACTCCGCGTCTTCACCTGCGCTACTCTCCGGCCGAGTTAACAGTTTTTCGACTATCTGGGGGTCGCGCCCAGCGTACAGCAGATATCATTAGTGACAACATGGGATTACTTGCGAGTAATCGGGATTTCCTCATCGATGCACAAATGGGTGCGGACCTGCCTTATGGCATGCCGGCCACGATAGCATGGAATGCCGGATTTGGATGGACACAAGGCATCGTCCTGGGAGATCGCACAGCCACTTTTGTAGCTGAGTATTACAGAACCAGCTTCACCGAGGCAGTCGTGGTAGACAGGGAGCAAAGTCCGCAGGAAGTCAATTTCTACGCCCTGGGCGAGGAAGACCAAGCCTTTGCCAATAGTTATCAAGCGCGAATTGATATGGAATGGTCTGACAAACTTGACTTGCGCTTAGCCTACAGGCACTATGATGTCCAAACAGACTACCGGGTTGGTCGCAGGGCCAATCCGCTGGTAGCTCCGCATCGATTCTTTGCCAATGCGGCCTACGAAACATCCAACGGCTGGAGCTTTGATTACACGGTCAATTGGATTGGAGAGCAGCGCCTGCCGCCAACTCAGAGCAACCCTGATGACCTTCGGCTGATAGAAAGGTCTCCTGATTATTTTTTGCACAACACGCAAATTACCAAGAAATGGCCCAAGTTTGACATCTACCTCGGATCCAGTAATCTTTTTGATTTCCGCCAGGAGGAGGCTATTATTGCTGCAGACAGTCCTTTCGGAGCTTATTTTGACGCTTCTAATATCTGGGCTCCGGTGCAGGGACGTAATATCTACCTGGGCTTTAGGACAAAGTGGTAGGAAGAAAAGATATTTAATACGGTTACTTATGTCAGTTTGGCAGCATTTTGTTCTGGAATGAACTTTGAAACTGTTGTCATTAGGACAAAAGCGATGCCCCTAAGGGTTTTTGGAAACTTTTGCACTACATTTGAAATTGAGAACATTGAAATTAAAACCTTAAAAGAAAAAATAATGGCAGTAGAATTCACAGATACAAACTTCTCAAATGAGGTTTTGGAAGCGGAAGGCGTAGCGCTCGTCGATTTTTGGGCAGAATGGTGTGGTCCATGTAGAATGTTGACCCCAATTATTGAAGATTTGCACAAAGAATACGACGGTAAGGTCAAAGTCGGAAAATTGAACGTTGACCAAAACCCGGAAGTGAGTATGAAATACGGAGTAAGAAGCATACCTACAATTCTCATTCTCAAAAATGGAGAAGTTGTGGATAAACACGTAGGAGTAACCACAAAACAGGCCTTGGCGTCAAAAATTGAAGCCCAGTTGTAATGGTTATTAAAAACAAACGTTAGATAAAAGCCTTCACTTTGTGGAGGCTTTTTTAATTTGTCGTATGGATCTAAATGATGCAGGAAGAAAAATTGAGTTTGGCAACCTGGAAATGTTGGCCAGACAGGCGGTAGAAGGATTTATCATTGGTTTGCATAAATCCCCCTTTCACGGTTTCTCGGTGGAATTTGCAGAACATCAGCATTACAACCGGGGAGACAGTACCAAGAATATTGATTGGAAAGTGTATGCCAGGAGTGAAAAGCTATTTGTGAAAAAGTTCGAGGAAGAAACCAACCTGAGATGCCAGTTGGTCATTGACTGTTCTTCCTCCATGTATTTCCCAAAAGAAGGCCGCAATAAATTTGAATTTTCGTGCCTAAGTGCTGCTGCCTTAATGAATCTATTGAAAAAGCAGCGTGATGCCTTTGGTCTATCCCTCTTTGATGAGGAGGTCATAGAGCACCTCAAACCCAGATCGAGTAATAAGCATTACAAACTACTTATTGCTGCTCTGGAGAGACAACTTCAAAAGTCGAATGAAGAACGAGGCAGTCGTGTTTCTCAAGCCCTGCATCAAATCGCTGAAAGTATTCATCGACGCTCACTCGTCATTGTTTTTTCGGATATGATGGAAAACCGGGAGCAGGCAGAAGAGTTGTTTTCAGCATTACAGCATCTCAGGTACAATAAGCATGAAGTTATCCTCTTTCACACCCTGGATTATAAGAGAGAACTTGAATTTGATTATCCTGACAGACCCTACAAGTTTGTAGACATGGAAACAGGGGAAAGCATGCAGCTTCACCCAAAAGAAATCAAGGCCAATTACCAGGAGAAAATGACTGCTTTTCTCAAAGAAATCGAGCTAAAATGCCTGCAGTACAAAATCGACTTTGTCCCTGCAGATATTAGTCAAGGGGTGCAAAAAGTATTACAAACTTATCTCGTCAAGCGAAGAAAAATGAATGTCTAATGATTAAGATTCGAGAATTGGAAACGGAGGCACCCGATGGTTTGGACAAAGAAAACATCAGGGCTAAAACTGCTGAAATGGCCGAAGAAATTGGTCGTTTACAGCATATTATGTACGCTGTAGGAGGCAAGAATTTGCTAGTAGTCCTGCAGGGGATGGACGCCAGTGGTAAAGATGGCACGACGATCTCTGTGTTCGGACGATGTGCTCCTACAGGAATCGATGTAAGGGCTTACAAGAAGCCTACTGAAGAAGAAATGAGCCACGATTTTTTGTGGCGCGTACACAAGCATGCACCTGCAAAAGGCATGATTATGGTGTTTAACCGCTCACATTACGAGGACATTCTTATACAACGTGTACACCAATGGATTGATGAAGATCGGGTGGAAAAGCGAATGCAGGCCATCAATGCCTTTGAGGAGCTACTTGTTTTTGACAACGATACCACCGTTCTCAAATTCTACCTGCATATGTCTATGGACGAGCAAAGAGAGGAATTGCAAGAACGAATAGACGATCCGCTTAAGCGCTGGAAACACAATGACAACGACTGGAAAGAATCGGCGAGATGGGAAGAATATATGGACTGTTATCAATATATACTTAACAATAGCAAGGTGCCCTGGCATGTAATACCATCAGATAACGGATGGTACCGCAATTATAAAGTGGCTCAAATCACGCTGGATACCCTCAAGAATATGCAATTGAAATTACCGGGTTTCAAAGATTGAACAAAAAGGGGGCATTCTACCTTGATTGAAAAAAGAGGCCGTGAAAAAAGTAAGAATCGACAAGTGGTTATGGAGTGTGCGCATTTTTAAGACCCGCACCCTGGCAGCTACAAAGTGTAAGAAAAGCAAGGTTAAAATCAATGACCAGATTGTCAAGGCTTCTTCGGATGTCAAAATCGGTGATCTTGTTCAGGTAGAAAAAAATCGCTACCATTTACAATTTGAGGTTTTGGGATTGATAGAGAAGAGGGTTGGCGCACCCAAAGCACAAGAAATGTACCGAGACCTCACTCCCGAGGCCGAACTTAAAAAATTTGATCGCTGGTACATCGGCAAAAAGAAAAGTGAATTTCGTGAGCCCGGGCAAGGAAGACCCACAAAAAAAGAACGCCGCGAATTGGAGGATTTTAAGAAGAAATATCCCTTTTAACATGAGTTTTACCTGCCCCTTGGGATTCGAGCAGCGAGACGAAGTTATTCCACTGGGAGGAATGAGGATTGAATAATAAGGGCTGATTGGATAAACTGATCATTAGCCGGACCCCGAAGAGTGTTCATTGACGCGCAAACCATCCAACAACAACTACCAACGACTCGTAAGCCCAAGAATAAATAGACCATTCAAGATGTGCATAAATTCAGATCAAGGCCTGGCTTATGGCACGTGAAAATGCTTACCTTTGCGTTGGAAGAATTGGAATTTGTTAAACTCAGAAATTCGATAGGGATGAAAACGAATTATTGGAAACTAGGACTATTGGTGCTGGTTGTAGCCGGAATGAGTTCGTGTGTTGGTAAAAAGAAATATATGGCGCTTCAGGAAAGCTGCGGAGTCATTGAAGTGAACTACGATCGTGTTCAAAAAGAGCTGGAGGCATGCCGCAGCAAAACTTCGGTCATGCAAAAAGAAATAGGCAGCCAGGAAGGGGTCATT
>DATFJT010000365.1:0-3906 GCA_035269065.1 Saprospiraceae bacterium
AATATCTATTTTCAAATTAAAACCCGCTACCCGAATGGTGAGACTCAGGAAGAATTGTTGAACCTGGATTTCAGTGACAAAACAGGAGTCATTAAGGGAGAATGTCGGGGGACTACCTGCCAGTTGCCCCTTTATTTACAGAGAAATATTCGTTTTGATCAAACAGGAGCCTACAGCATCCGCCTCGTTCAGCATACTCGAAAAGACAGCCTTCCCGGCATACAGGCCATGAGCATGGTGTTGGGCGCGGAAAAAGGGCAGTGAGTTTCTAGATGCTACTTATCGTCATTTTTACATCTTCGTTAGTACGCATAATTTCACTGATTAGGCTTGACAGATTATAGGCCTCTAAATATTTACCTGAAACTAAAACTTCAAATGCTTTACCGTCAAGCTATTGTTGATCAGCTGACGCAATGAGGCAATGCCGATATCCAGGTGGAGGGAGGCAAAGTTCTTGGTGACGGAGCGGTCGCTTTCTTCGGTTTTGATGCCCTCGGGGATCATAGGCAGATCAGAAACCAGCAAAAGCGCCCCGGCTGGAATATGATTGAAAAAGGCGGTTGTAAAAATCGTAGCTGTTTCCATATCAATAGCCATGGTTCGGAGTTCCCTCAGGTAGTCTTTGAACTCATCATCATGCTCCCATACACGTCGGTTTGTCGTGTATACCGTGCCGGTCCAGTAATCTTTATTAAATTCACGAATAGTCGTGGATGTTGCTTTCTGAAGGGCGAATGCCGGGAGAGCAGGTACTTCCGGTGCCATGTAATCATCCGAGGTACCCTCACCTCTGATGGCTGCAATGGGCAAGATTAAATCGCCTACCTTATTTTTGTCTGGTCTCAATCCGCCGCATTTACCCAGAAATAAACAGGCCTCAGGTTTGACGATGGAAAGCATGTCCATAATGGTTGCAGCATTGGGGCTGCCCATACCGAAGTTGATGAGGGTTATATTGTCTGTGCTGGCAGCCTGCATCATTTTGCCCTTTCCGTACAATTGGGCTCCTGTCTTGCTGCAAAATAGCTCCATATAATTGTAGAAGTTCGTCAGCAGAATATATTGACGAAACATATCCAGGGGCATACCGGTATAGCGTGGCAGCCAATTCGTAACGATGTCTTCTTTGGTTAGCATAATTTATCGGGTGAGGTACATAGAGCGCCGGCTATCCAAATCCTTGAAGAAAGGATCCTGTAAGTCATCTATAAAATGTATGGCCTCCCCTGTGGATTTCATTTCAGGTCCCAGTTCCTTATCTACTCCCGGGAATTTATCAAAAGAGAAAACCGGCACCTTGATGGCGTATCCCTGCAAATCTTTCTCAAACTTGAAATCTTTCAATTTTTTCGTGCCCATCATGACGTGTGTTGCCATTCTGAGATAAGGAATTTTATATGCCTTGGCAATGAATGGTGTTGTTCGCGATGCCCGCGGATTGGCCTCAATAACATAGACTTTATCGTCTTTGATGGCGAATTGAATGTTAATCAATCCACGAATATTCAAGGCCTTAGCCAGGATGCCTGTATATTTTTTCATGGTTTCAAGGGCCTCATTACTCAGGCTGTAGGTGGGTAGTACGGCAGAACTGTCTCCCGAATGTATTCCCGCCGGTTCGATGTGCTCCATAATACCCATAATATGGACTTCCTCTCCGTCGTAAATGGCGTCGACTTCTGCCTCCTTGGCGCGATCAAGGAAATGGTCAATTAAGACCTTATTGTCCGGCATATGTTTCATGATGTCCAGAACAGTGCGCTCCACTTCCTCATCGTTAATGACTATTCTCATGCGTTGCCCCCCTAAAACGTAAGAGGGCCGTACCAATACCGGATATTCTACGCGATTCGCAATTTCCAAGGCTTCTTCAGCGTCGTTTGCTACCCCGTATTCGGGGTAAGGGATGTCCAACTCTTTGAGCAAATCACTAAATGCCCCTCGATCCTCGGCCAGATCCATGTTCTCAAAGGAGGTTCCGATGATCTTTACGCCTTTCCTGTGCAGGTTTTCCGCCAACTTAAGAGCGGTCTGACCTCCCAGCTGAACAATGACTCCCTCCGGTTTTTCGTGGTCAATTAAGTCTTCAATGTGCTCCCAAAAAATAGGCTCGAAGTAGAGCTTATCTGCCACATCAAAGTCTGTGGATACTGTTTCCGGATTGCAATTCACCATGATGGATTCATAACCGGCTTCTTTAATGGCCAACAAACCATGTACACAGCAATAATCAAATTCAATTCCTTGTCCTATTCGGTTGGGGCCAGAGCCAATGACGAGTATCTTCTTTTTGTCGCTGGGGATGCTTTCGTTTTCCTCTTCGAAAGTAGAGTAATAATAAGGGGTCTTGGCCTCAAACTCTGCAGCACAGGTATCCACTACCTTGTATACGCGATTAATTTTGAGCTTTTTCCTGATCTTACGCACATGTTTCTCATCTACGCGCATGAGCCAGGCAATCTGTCCATCTGAATATCCTTCCTTTTTCATGGCCATGAAGAAATCTCTCGGAATGTCTTCAGGAACATTGAACTTGGTGAGCTTCTTCTCCATTTTTACCAAACGCTTGATCTGGCGGATGAACCATGGGTCTATATTGCTCAGTTTCTGAATGGTTTTTACCGGAATGCCTAATCGGAGACCGTCCTTGATTCTGTAGACTCGATCTTCACCGGCATCTTCTATTTTGGTAAGTATATCCTCTGTTTTAATCCATTCTTTGATGTCGGCACCCAGTCCCATGCGATTATTTTCCTGGGATTGACAGGCTTTTTGCAAAGCTTCGTTGAAGCAGCGGCCGATGGCCATCACTTCACCTACAGATTTCATTTGCAATCCGAGTTTGTGGTCGGCGCCTTTAAATTTGGAAAAATTCCACCTCGGCATTTTGACAATAACATAGTCAAGAGTAGGCTCGAAATAGGCAGAGGTGGTTTTGGTAATTTCATTTTTCAGCTCGTGCAATTGGTAGCCAATGGCCAGTTTGGCTGCAACTTTGGCTATGGGGTACCCCGTAGCCTTAGAGGCTAGAGCAGAACTTCGAGACACCCTTGGATTGATTTCAATGACGATAATTCTTTCTGACTGAGGGTCGACTGAGAATTGTATATTACAACCTCCGGCGAAATTTCCCATCGAGCGCATCAGCTTAATGGCCTGATCCCTCATTTTCTGGTAAATTGTGTCTGGTAAGGTCATCGCGGGAGCTACAGTAATGCTGTCTCCAGTGTGAATGCCCATGGGGTCGAAATTCTCAACCACACAAATAACCGTCACATTGTCATCGTTATCGCGCAAGAGCTCCAACTCAAACTCTTTCCATCCAAGTACGGCCTTTTCCACTAACACCTCATGGGTAGGGGATGCATTCAGCCCTCTTTTCAATGCTGTTTCAAAATCCGCTGGATCGGTAACGAATCCTCCTCCGGACCCACCGAGTGTGTAGGAAGGGCGAATTACAAGCGGAAAGCCTATTTTTTGAGCCGCTTCCATCCCTTCGAGGAAGGAGTTGGCAATAAAGGAGTCGGCCACGTCGAGGCCTATGTTTTTAGAGTGTTCCTTAAAAGACTCCCTGTTCTCGGCCAAATCAATAGCCTCGAGGTCCACACCGATCAGGCGAACATTGAATTCCTCCCATAGACCACTCTTTCCTGCATCTATGGCAAGGTTGAGCGCGGTTTGTCCTCCCATAGTGGCCAGCACAGCGTCGATGGACCGCTCCTCTAAAATTTCCCGAAGACTAGCTACAGTCAATGGCTTCAGATACACGTGATCGGCCATTACGGGGTCGGTCATAATGGTAGCCGGATTGGAGTTGATGAGCGATACCTCGATCCCTTCCTCCCGAAGGGAACGAGCCGCCTGGCTGCCACTGTAATCAAATTCACAGGCCTGACCAATTAC
>DATFJT010000366.1:0-10160 GCA_035269065.1 Saprospiraceae bacterium
ACACGCCACCCATGGTTCAGTTCTGTCCTCAGGATATCACCGCGTTTGCTGATGATAACTGTATGGCCATCGTCAATTACTCCACCCCCTTGTTTGAGGACAATTGTGACGGCATGGATCTCACCGGGACATTGACTTCCGGCTTCTCATCAGGTAGCAGTTTCAATGCTGGCACAACTGCCATTCGCTATGAATACACTGATGACGCTGGCAATGGACCGGCTGTATGCGCCTTCACTGTTACTGTTCTGGATACCATAGCACCGGAGGTAACATGCATGGATGCCACCATTTACCTGGATGCATCCGGAATTGCCATCCTCGACTCTGCAGATGTGGTATCAAGTGTTGATGACAACTGCCCTACCCCTTTTGTGTCTCAAATCATTCCAAATAGTTTTGGTTGTGATCATATTGGTACAAACACTGTAGAAGTTATTATCAGTGACAACAATATGAATTTCGATACCTGTACAGCCACTGTGACAGTCCTGGATACTGTTCCTCCTCAAGCTGTATGCCAAAATATTACCGTCAACCTGGATGCAGATGGAAATGCTCTTATTACAGCAGAGGATGTAGACGGTGGATCAAATGACAACTGTGACAGTATTCAACTAGATATTGATATCACAGAATTTGATTGTAGCATGCTTGGAGACAATGACGTTGAACTTACCGTTACTGACAGCTCCGGGAACAATTCTAGTTGCACAGCCATCGTAACAGTGCGCGATACCCTGCTTTTTGTTGAGTGCAAAGACATAACTGTTGAATTAGACAGCGATGGCATGGCCACTATTGCCGAAGATTCCATCTTTCTCGATGGAGGAAAGGCCTGTGCTGGTGCCACTTTGACTTTTGATACAGATCAAACAGATTTCAATTGCGACGATATTGGTTCGAACATTCTTACCCTTACAGTTGAAGACACAGATGGAAATACAGCCACTTGTATGGCCACCGCAATTGTAGTTGAAAATGAGCCTCCAATGGCCAATTGCCTGAGTCCTGTTACCCTATATCTAGATGACAATGGTACCGTATCGATTGCGGAAGACTTTTTAGACAATGGTTCAACCGATAATTGTGCAGTAGACTCATTTGATACAGACATTACAACATTCACTTGTCTAGAATTAGGGAACAACACGGTCACACTGACAGTTTTTGATGCATCCGGGAACCTTGATGCTTGTTCAAGTCAGGTGCGAATTAGGGATACCATTCCTCCGCTCGCATCTTGCAGGAACCTTACAGTGCACTTAGATGAAAACGGTCTTGCCAGCATAGAGCCGGAAGACTTAAATGTAAGCTCCACTGACAACTGTCAGGTAGATTCGCTGTCTATAAGCGATGAAGTTTTTGATTGTAATGATGTAGATATTGTGCAGAGTGTTTTCCTCTATGCTTTTGATCAAAGTGGTAATCGCGACAGTTGTTTGTCAGAAGTAACGGTCATAGATTCCATGTTGCCAACCATCAACTGTCCTGACGACATTTTACTTTTTATAACAGGAACAAGCGAGGTTATCAATGATATAGCACCACTAAGCTCACAAGACAATTGCGGTGTAGACGAAGTGAGATACACCATACGCGGAGCCACTACCGGAACTGGTTTTGATGATGCCAGTGGTACCTCTTTCAACCTTGGTGTTAGTATAGTCACCTATATCGTGGAAGATGATTCTGGAAACTTAGACTCCTGTAATTTCGAAATAGATGTGCGTGAAGAGCCTAATATGCCCGTTATTGACTGCCCTGATGATATAGGTCCTCTGGATAATGACCTCGATCAATGCGATGCGGTGGTTAATGATATTGAGCTATTTGTTTTCACTCCTCCAGGCATTAATTTGGACTCTGTGACCTGGTCACTTTTGGGTAGCACCAACGGAACCGGTACAGGAGATTTGTCCGGTACGCGTTTTAATGTAGGTACAACTAGAATAACCTACACCGCTCATTTCGATGATGGTTCAACTCAAAGTTGCCAATTTCTTATTACGGTCGATGACAACCAGGATCCGGTCATTATAGAGGATTTAAGAGACACCACCCTCTACGCAACTCCAGATAACTGCGAAATAGATTATACCTGGGATGATCCTATAGTGACGGATAATTGTCCCATAGATAGTTTGAGGTACAATATCATAGGTCGTCCAAATACGCCAAGTAGCACATTTGGTCTGGGAATGGATACTGTAGTTTATGAAATCACCGATCTCGGTGGCAATGAAATAACGACAAGCTTTATTGTTACTGTTTTGGACACCATTAATCCTGAAATAGTTTGTCCTCCTGATACTACAATAATTGTAGATGGTTCTGTAACTGATACCGTTGTAAACAATCTTACATGGCTATCGGCCTTCGATAATTGCGGCATAGACGATATTTTCTATTCTTTGAGAGGAGCTACCAATCGCAATTCAGCAGTAGGAGACTCAGTAGATGCGAGTGGTGAAAGATTTAATTTTGGAACGA
Source organism: Saprospiraceae bacterium (assembly GCA_035269065.1). Lineage (GTDB taxonomy): Bacteria > Bacteroidota > Bacteroidia > Chitinophagales > Saprospiraceae > DATFJT01. The sequence goes on from DATFJT010000366.1 coordinate 2,494, forward strand.
CCGTCGTTACTTACTTTGTTACGGATGACTCAGGAAACATCGACAGTTGTTCTTTCAACGTGCGGATAAATACATTTGCATTTCCTGATTTCACTTGTCCCAATGATACAAGCTTATTTCTCGATGGTGACTGTATAGCAGGAATAGACAGCTTGCCGGCAGATGCTGATTTGTCAGAATTTGATACAGTGTACCACATTTTGAGAGGTTCCGTGGCAGATACTGGTCGTAATTTTGTGGGGAACAGAAACTATCCTGAAGGGGTGACCAACATCACTTATTTCTACGGAGTGAACAATGAATTGGATTCTTGCAGTTTTGATATTACTGTTTTGGATACGATTCCTCCTGTAGTCATCTGTCCTACTTTTTCTGATACTACAATCGTAGTTGATGACACAGTAACGGATACCATTATTGGTAATTTGACACCATTGGAAATCAGCGATAATTGCGGCTTGGAAGGAGCTTATTATGTGCTGACGGGAGCTACTGTTTCTGTATCGGACACATCTCTCACACCGGATGCAAGTGGAGAACGATTCAACCTTGGCACTACAAGAGTGACATACATTGCCTACGACAGTAGCACGAATATTAGTTTCTGCTTCTTTGACGTCAATATCATTCAACAAGTAGTTGATATAGTTTGCCCCGGGGACACGACTCTATTTGCAAGTGACAGTACATGTTTTGGCAGCAGCAACGGGCTGGCACCGTCCTTTACAGATATGAATTATGTGCCACAATCATTTGTTTCCATATTGAGTGGGGCTACCATAGATACGATTTTTGGCTCTGTGGATGGTTCCGTTGAATTCAATCTTGGTATTACCAATGTCGAATACTTATCCATCTTAAATAATGACACCTTAAGATGTGACTTCGATGTGACGGTTTTAGACTCCATTGCTCCAAATGTCATTTGCCAGGATGATGATAGTATTCTTGTTCCGTCTATTCAGGACAGGTATCCTTACGCAGACTATTCTGTTGACATCACAGATAATTGTGGTGTGGACAGTTCTTACTATATTCTTACAAGAGGTGACGGCAGCATAGAACGTGCTCCAACAGATTCCATTAACATCGAATTAAGTCGAGGAGTAAACGAAATATTGACGATTGCCTCGGATGCAAGTGGAAACATGGACTCCTGCACTCAACTGATCAGCGTTGCAGGCTTTGAATGCCCTGAAAATGCAGTCTTCAATAACGAGCCAGGGCTTTGTGCAGCCATAACTGAGAATCTGGATCTTTCTTTTGATCCCGACAGCCTCATAGCTGATGTTTTCTATTCAGTTACCGGGGATACCAATTATGTCGTTAACGAACCAGGAATAGACGATACCGCAAGTGGTGACACGCTTCCAGTAGGCAATTTTGAGGTCACCTATACAGTCATTTCCACAGGCGGAGACAGCGCAACTTGTACGAGCTTTATAAGAGTATTGGATACGGAAGCCCCCCAGTTTGTCAATTGTCCTTCTGAAATTATTGAACTAGAATCTACTCTAGTTGGATGTGGAGCCTTATTCAATATTGCTACACCGATGGCTACAGATAATTGTTCCATTGATACTATCGTTGGTAATTTTTCTGTAGGAGATACCCTTCAAGTAGGTTTTAATACAATAGAATTTATTGCATTTGATGAAGCTGGGTTAACGGATACTTGCACATTTGTTGTCGAAGTACTGGAAAGGGATCTTGAAATCATATGCCCTGACAGCATTGTCATAGATATATACGGAAACGTATTGTCTGATGCAGCTGGCTTAATTGATTCGGTAACAACTCAGAATTGTGACAGTATTCAGATATTCTTCGGTGGGCCACAGGCTTTCGTAGATTGTATTGATACCACAGCTGTTGTAAGTGATGTATCCAAGTTTGAGAGTGGCGACATTTTCACTATTGGAAATAACATTGTGATATTTGAGATTGGAGATTCATTAGAGAATGTGAGATGCGAAGTTGAATTCCAGATCCTTGTACCGGAAGGTCCGGAAATTATTCAGGATAATATCTCTATATGCGAAGGTGAGAATTTCCTCCTGCAGTCCAGTATAAATGATACTCTTGAATACAATTATGAGTGGGAATTCAATGATACAATAGTTGGAAGAGATGACTCTCTATTTGTAGTGAACGCTTCGGAAGATCAGAGCGGATGGTATTATCTGACCAGTACTACAGAGTTGGGTTGTAGTTATTTAGATTCCGCCTTTGTAAGCATTCTGCCTATACCGGTTACAGATATACAATCAACATACCAGGGATGCCTGGCTACTGGTGACTCATTGGCCATTTGTGCCATTCCAACCGTAAATAGCCAGAACCTTTCGTATCAGTGGATCACTCCTACGGATACGATTACAGGAGATAGTTGCATCATTATAGATTCTGTGACAGCCAGTGATTTGGGTACTTATATACTTACAGTAGAAAATGAACTGGGATGTAGCTTTACGGACAGCATTATGGTAGATACAGCAAGCATGCTTGAAACGCCATTGATCTTTGCCAGCGATACGACTATTTGTGCCGGAACTAGCATTAGTATTGGTACCAACCCATATCCTTTTGACAGTATTGAATACGTATGGATTGTAGATAGTATGGAATTGTCAGGACTACCTGAAAACACCAATACCTTCTTTTTCCCTTCAGTAATACCACAGGGTGATTCGGTCAATTACCGATTACTCGTGCGTACGACTGATGGTTGTGCCTCGGATACCTCAGAGCTGACCATTTTCATCAATGAAAGCCCTGAGATTTCAGGAACGACCAATGCCCCAATTGTATGTGCGACGGATAGCGATACGCTATTCCTCAATGGTTTGCAGTTAGATACACTGACGGATATAGAAAACTGGATTTGGAATGGTCCAAACGGTTTCATTGATTCTGTTCAAAACAGCTTTATACACCCGGTAGATGATACGCTAAGTGGACGCTACAACTTGACAGCTATTGCTAGTAACGGTTGCAGAAGTGAGGTTCTGGTAGAGGTGATTGTTTCAGATAGTTTCCCTGCTTTTGAACTATTTGCCGGATCAGATACGATTTGTCTGGGCAGTGAATTACAGATATTCAGCAGCTTCGTAGCAGAAGGGTTTGAATACACCTGGATACAAAGTGATTCAACAGGAGGGTTGCCGATGAATGCAGATTCTTCAAATATCACGGTTAGGCCTTTGGTTGCAGGTGACTTTACATACTCGCTTGTCATATCTAGAGACAGTTGCATCTCTGACACGGTCAGCCTTGATTTACATGTTCTAGATGCACCAAGTCTGGCTCCTATTAACAATGGTCCTTTCCTCTGCTTGCAAAGTGATACGACTCTCATATTACAAGACACTGTGCTAGAGGCTGTATCGTACTTTTGGACAGCCCCAGACGGTATGACTTTCGATTCCTCTTATGTGGAAATTGATAGTGCAGGAGTTGAGGATGCCGGAATATATACCTTAACGGTCATAGGTGATAATGGGTGTATCGCTACTGACAGTACAGAGGTTTTGATTTTAGATAGCTTGCCTCAGCCTGTTATTACTGGTGATAGTATCTATTGTGAGAACGACCTCATCACCCTCTCCGTCCAAAATGCAATAGACGGTGCTATGTATGACTGGACTGGCCCTGGTGGGTTCATTGATACGGGTTCTGTGGTTACGATTGCGGATGCCAAACCGAGCAATGAAGGTGCTTACAATGTTATTGGAAGTCTCGAGAATTGCACTTCGGAGCTATCTGCTGCCTTCTTTATTACAGACGTGTTAGAAGCACCCATTGCGACAGATACCAGTTTCATTATCTCGATTGACTCGAGCTTAACGGAAAGCATACCGATTGGCAATTACAATGGTGGCCTCATTTATGATATTACCATATTGACTCAGCCTGAACAAGGTGTGATTACCATATCTCAAGGTCCAGAGGGACTAATAATAGAATATATACCAAATGGTGATGGTATAGGCACAGATATTATCAGCTATTCTATTTGCCCAAGTGACTGTCCTGAATTATGTGATGATATCAATAGCCAGGGAACAATAGAAATTACAATAATTCAATCTGAGTGTACTGTAAATAATGTCATCACTCCGGATAATGATGGCTTCAACGATGAACTCATTATTGATTGCCTAGAAGGAGGAGGAGTCGATCTCTTCCCTGACAATGAATTGATCATTCTCAATCAATGGGGAGATGAAGTATTCCGTGCAGCTCCATACCAGAACGACTGGGATGGCACTTACGAGGGTGATCCGGTTCCTGATGGAACGTACTTTTACATATTTAAAGAAGGGACAGGAGTACCTCTTCAGAAAGGTTTCATTACAGTATTTAGATAATCCAGAAAATCAAAAGAGCAATGAAATATATCATTAGCATCACCGCCTTTATTCTTATGAGCCTGGGCTTGTATGGTCAACAACAGCACCAGTTCACACAATTCATGTTCAATAAGAATTATTACAACCCTGCTTTTGCCGGGGCAAGAGGTGTCACGAGCATTACTGGCATTTACAGGAACCAGTGGGTTGGATTCGATGGAGCTCCCATTTCAAAAATGGTGAGTTTTGATACCCCGATTTTCAACCAGAATGCTGGTTTGGGAGTTCAGGTTTCCAATTTTAATATTGGAATAATGGATAGTTGGGGCGCCAATCTATTTTACAGCTACAACATTCGTTTCACCGATAAAATTTCCCTGCGTTTAGGACTAGGGGGTAGTTTTAATTCTTTAAATATTGATTTCAACGATCCGTCTGTTATCATAGATAACCCTGGCGACCCATCCATCATGGTGGGTGATGACACCCAGGTGTTTACCGGGAACTTTGGCATAGGTGGTATGCTTGATTTCAGTGGGTTTTACATAGGTGCATCTGCTCCAACAATTCTTGAAAATACGATCGGAGAAGACAATGGTCAACCTACCATTGCAGAATTCAAACGTCACTTTTATGGAATGATGGGAGCATCTCCTCAATTATCAGATAGGGTTAGCTTATGGCCTACACTATTGGTGTCCTTTGTTGAAAATGCCCCTATAGATTTTAATTTCAACCTCAGTTTCTTGTTCGACGACCGATTTTTAGTGGGCTCGTCTTACAGACATGGGGGTACAGGATTTGCAGAATCCATAGACTTTAATTTGTTCTATCAAATTGTACCGAGCTTCGGGATTGGAGCCGCTTACGATCTCTCAATAGATCAGGTAGCGGAGCTCGGCTCAGGCAGTATTGAATTCCTGGCACGATATGACTTCGGCGGTGGAGCCGGAATTTCAGGTCAAGGCACAGGTTCCGGAAAAACAAGGTTAGCCAATCCCAGATATTTCTTTTAAGACAAACAAACTTCTATGAACTCTAAAGGTATACTTAAGCTCTTTTTCTTACTGTTTGCAATCCCCTCCTGTGTCATTGCCCAGGACATTCAAGTGGAAATAGAGCAAGGAGTGAATTCCTCAAACCTGGAATTCGCACCAACTTTTTACAAAGATGGGATTGTATTCCTTAGCGACAGGGAAGTTGAAGGAACGAAAGCAGAAAAAGACAAGGAAATAGACAAAAACACTTTTTCTATATTCCAGTCAATTAGAAAAGAGGACGGAGAGTTAGGCGAGCCCATTCCTTTCTCATTAAATCTAGTCTCCGCTGTTCACGAAGGACCATTAACATTCAATTCAACTGGCGATATGGTCTATTTTAGCCGAAACAATATCGACAACGGTAAAAAGATACCAGGCGAAGATGGAATCGTTAAAATGCAAATACTTTCAGCTACCAAAAGCGGTGCAGAATGGGGCAATGTGAAAGAATTGCCCTTTAACGACGATAATTTCAATGTCATCCACCCTACTATCAGCGTTGACAACGAAATCCTAATTTATGCCTCCGATATGCCTGGTGGTTATGGCGGTTACGATATATACCAGAGTAAAAAGGTAGGTAATAGTTGGACTTTCCCACAAAACCTCGGTCCACAGGTGAATTCGGAGGGAAATGATGTCTTTCCTTTTCTTCACGCGGATGGCATGCTTTATTTTACTTCTGATAAAGCTGGAGGTAATGGAGGCCTGGATCTCTACTATACTTTGAAAATTGATGGACAAGACTGGGTTGATCCCGTCAATATGGGCGCGCCTTTCAATACCTCATTTGACGACTTCAGCCTGATTGTAGACCGCGACAAAAAAAATGGCTACTTCTCCAGCAATAGAGAAGGTGGACCCGGTCAAGATGATATTTACAGATTCTTTGCATCTTCCGGCATTCATAGCGGCGATCAAAATATAGTTGCGACTTCTACAATTAAAATCATTGATAAGGAGTCCGGTCTGCCAATTGCCAATACAAAGCTGGAATTGTTCACCCTGTCTGATCTTTCTTTAGATACAGATACACCCTCGGATTCTGACAAAAGATGTTTCACTGATGAAAATGGGGAGTGTCAATTCAGACTCCCTCCCAATTCCTACTATACCACCATATCGGCCGATGGTTATAGTCCAACATTTGAGGAATTTAAAGTCGGACAAACCAATCAAGAATATATTTATGCGCTGGATAAAGAACAGGATTGTGTAGAACTTAAAGGTGTTATTTTCAATAAGGAAAATCAATATGAGCTCAGCAATGTGATTATTCGAATTGAAGAAACCAATAACCCAGAAGGAGAACTAATTGAGGTTACTTCGGATAATGAGGGGCTATTCAAGAACTGCCTGGAATGTAACCGTCTATATGCCGTTCGAGCCGTGATGAATGGACAAATTATTGCAGAGAAAACAGTTTCGACTCAAGGTGTTGATTGTGAGAAACTTAAGAAAAGCCAGTTGGGTAAAGGAAACCAAATGGGTGGTAAGAATAAGGGGCAAAATGAAGGTGAAAACGGAGGACTAACTGAAGATGAGAATGGCCAGAAAATCCAAGTAGAATTGGAGGCTGAAAACGTAGTTCCACCGGTGGAAGAAGGTCAAATTATTACCCTATCCAATATTTATTACAATTTTGATGAGGCGCGAATCAGGCCTGATGCCCGTGTGGACCTCGATCAATTAATTGAATTCATGAAACGATATCCAAGCATTGAAGTAGAATTGAGATCTCATACAGACTCGAGGGGTAGCAAAAAATACAATTATGACTTTTCCTTGAGGAGAGCCGAAAATGCGGTAGATTACCTTACGTCAAAAGGAGGTATATCTAGAAGCCGTATTTCACCAGGTGGTTATGGAGAAACTCAAATACTCAATGGTTGTACAGATGACAAGCAGTGTACTGAAGCTGAGCATCAGTACAATCGCAGGACAGAAGTACGGATAACAGCTATTAACATTCCTGATGTAACTATTCGTTATCTTGACAATAAAGGAAATATTATTTCGACTACCTATAGCGAATACTTAAAAAACAAAAAATAATTTTTCCATATACTACGGAATATGAAAAACGGAGCCTAGAAGAGATTCTTAGCTCCGTTTTTCATATTTTTACAGTTAAAGAAAATTTAACTATGAAACAAATCCTACTAATTGCTCTGAGCTTATGCTTATTTTCATCAGCTCTTCCGGCCCAAGAAATGTATCGGGCAAAAAAAGTGAATTATCAATCTGAGACCTTAGATAATATTTTCTACAGCTA
>DATFJT010000367.1:0-2417 GCA_035269065.1 Saprospiraceae bacterium
GGAATGAACAGAGCGCTCAGCGATTCCTTGAAAATTCAACAATCTACCTCTATTTTAGAAATATCTGAAGGAACGGATTGGAGGGACGCCCTATCCGAATACGGACTCGTAAAGAATTAAGCTTTCCTCATCGTTGTCGAATTTTCCCGTCCTAGGTACAGTAGGAAAAAACCTGTAAGTATTGGGCTTAGAAAAAAGTAAACCAATAACCCTATCGCAAAGGTCTGCGAGATGCTCCCAAGGCCGAACCATTGTCCGAATTGATGGAAAAGGACAAAACCCAGCAAAGTTTTAACTACATCAAAAGCGATGGCTCCTTTCCAGCCATCCATGGCGCTGGTGTAGGCGAACACATCCAGAAATAGAAACAAACCGTAAAAAAGTAATCCTGTAAAAGGGTATTCTGCAATTTGCCGAAATAAAAAAAGCATCAAAGCAAGGTTGATTAAAAGCCTCAGCGTGTAATACCCCTTCTCTGCCGAATGCTGCTTGGTGCGGTATTTCATTTGTTCGCTGGGAACCTCAATAGTATCCACAGGAAAATCCAGCTGGACATCCTCTGGCCTCCAACCGGTAGGCATCCACCACAAACGAAATTTATCCTTCCAACTTCGCGTATGCCAGGCATCCCTGAGCAATAGCCCAAAATGCTGGAAATTGATTAGAATCGGGTTCCATGTGCGGACCTGCCTTTTTACACCATAAATCGGTTCTACCTCCCTCAATTCGGGCTGAAAGGTCCCAAAAAGCTTATCCCATACAATGAATATCTGGGAAAAATTTTTGTCCAAATACTGGGAGTTTATGGCATGGTGTACCCTGTGATGAGACGGGGTGACCAAAATAGCTTCCAGAGGCCCCATTTTGTCTATCAGACGGGTGTGGTACCAAAACTGAAGAAATAAATGAACTGGCGCAACAATGGCATAGGCCTCAAAAGGAATACCGATCAATGCCAAAGGCAAAACCAAAATTCCTAGCAGAGCGATCACCTCAGAAATGGATTGCCTCAGGGCACAGGCCAGGTTGAATTCTTCGCTGCTGTGATGAATGATATGACGATTCCAGAAAATATTGACCATATGTTCCAGCCGATGCACCCAATAGCCGGCAAAATCCTTGGCCACAAACACAACAAGAAAATGCCACCACTGCAAATCCATCTGCCAAATGCCATAATTGGACTCCAGCCACTCATAGGAGATGATACTCACGGTCAGGCCGAGGACTGATTTTGTGATGTTGGTCATACCAGAACTCAAACTGGAAATAGTATCCATAGAGTCATAGACCTGAACTCCCTTATATCGACTGAATAACCATTCTATGCCTATGAGGAAAAGAAAAACAGGAATGGCAATATTTAATGCGGCGGCAAAAGACTCCATGGCTCATTTTCTATTTCAAATATAACGAATGTGATCCCAAAAAGATGATAGATAAATACCACAAATGAAACTTTGACGCACCACCATGTCTCATTTTGTATTATTTTAAGGGAACAGTCACACAAGTAATATGGAGAGTATGAACAATCTGCGAACAGAAGTCAAATGGGCCCTCATTTGGGGCGCAAGTTTGTTGATTTGGATGGCGCTGGAACGCGCTTTCGGTCTGCATGGCCAGTACATTGAATATCATTACTCCGTCACAAGTATATTTTTGGTCGTAGTTGTTGGCATTTATGTATTGGAATTATTTGAAAAACGCCGTATTGCCTTTGAGGGTCGTATGACTTACAAACAAGGTGTATTCAGTGCGCTTATTCTTACACTGATCATTACCATTTTGAGCCCGCTATTGCAGGTGATCATATCTGAAGTGATTACTCCGAATTATTTTAACAATGTGATCAATCACGTCGTAGAGGAAGGTATGATGACGGAAGAGGAAGCCAGGAAACAATTCAATCTAGGCAACTATTTATTACAAAGTGCAGTCGGTTCTGCCCTTTTTGGCGTCGTATTATCACTGATCCTACCCGCCTTTCTCAAAAAAAGTTGATTAATTCCAGGAAACCTGAAAGTCTGTATAAATTCTATGCCCGTCTTCGTGCACGATGGTCAACTTGTGTGGTCCTGGTGGAGGAAGACAGGCCATTTCATGAACATCAGAAGTTACCCCAAGAAATTGTTCGTTAAGATACCAGAACAATTTTTCTCGCTCACCCTGGGTCGCTGCCCTGGCAAGTAAAGTACGTCTCTCTCCATTGGATTCTACAGGAAGAAAGATCTTGGCCTTTTTGTAAGGATACACAAAATGCAAGGCCTCGTGATGATCATCCTGCCGACAATTTTTAGCCAATGGCGGTAAAACGAAATAGTTGGTGTGATTGCGCCTGTAATAGCTCTCCTCTCTAGCGGGTAAAACAAAAAAGGTATCTGTAGGGAATTCCGATTCAAGACAAGATAAGGGGT
>DATFJT010000368.1:0-8543 GCA_035269065.1 Saprospiraceae bacterium
TTGTAGAAATCCAGCACCAGGAAATTGGCAATGGACATAAGGTATCCAAGCATCTTTCCTTTTTCCTCATAATTGCCTTTTTTGACGATGAGAGAGAATTTAATGAGCGTTTCGTTGAATAACTCATTTAACTCGGCGCCCTCGATCCCTTTACTTTTCAGAAAAGCCAACAGCCGGGGCTTGTATTCGGTATGACGGTACAGTGCCTGAAGTGCTTGATTCCTTTGTTGAATGGAACCTGCTAAATTTTGGGATATTTCCTGGTCGGTCATTTGTATGAGGATCGGACGAGCTAAATTTACGAATTGATTTTATTAGAGCAGCGACAACCTGAGTTTCAATTTTAATCCTCAAATATGACGAATCCATCAGAAATAATGAATACTGTAGAATGGCTATAAAATATCCGTACTTCTGGACTGGATTTGTTCTCATGGAGTGATCCTTACCGACATTCAGGGACAATACGAAGTTTATCTACAGGATAAAATTGATCATCCGGAATTTACTCAGTGTGACGTACAACACAGACAAGGCTATCTATGTCTTATACATTTGTAAAAAAATACACAATCATGAAAGCAACAATCATTGACGTCAGAACACCCGGCGAATTCGCCTCAGGACACGTTCAGGGAAGCATCAATATTCCTATGCAGGAAGTTCCCCAAAGAGTAGATGAAATCAAAGCCTTAGCAGAACCCAGAATACTGGTTTGTGCTTCTGGCAACCGCAGTGGACAGGTAACCAGATTTTTAAACCAATCCGGTGTGAATTGCGAAAATGGCGGTTCATGGATGGAAATCAATCGGTTGAGCCATGTTTGATTTCATTAAAACCATGTTTGGTCCAGGGGTGAATTACAAATCCCTGGTTGAAGATGAAGGGGCGGTCGTATTGGATGTGCGTACACCTTCAGAGTACAAAACGGGACATATCAAGGGGTCTCGAAATGCTCCCTTGAATAGTCTGACCCGCAGTTCCAAGCTGCCAAAATCTATGACAACGCCTGTCATTACCTGTTGTGCATCCGGGCGTAGAAGCGGCATTGCAAAATCTCACTTGCAGGCAATGGGATATGAAAAAGTGTACAATGGAGGCGGATGGAGAGGTTTGAAGGGTAAGTTGTAAAATCATCTTTTACTTCTCACAAAATACATGTCAAGGGTTCCTTTGCCCTTGGCTGCTATTTTTCCTCTGTAGTCGCATATGAAGTCATCGCAAACATACGCGTAGGTAGCTTTGGAGATGTTGATGGCCCCGGGCACAGACTGCTGCTCCATTCGCGCAGCTGTATTGACAGCATCGCCCCAAATATCATAGGCAAATTTTTTCTTTCCTACGATTCCAGCCACTGTGGCTCCAGTATGAACTCCGATGCGTAATTCCCAACGAGAGGGATGTGACGCCATGTATTTCATTATCTCCAGGGCACACTCAACAATTTTTACTGCGTGAGCATCATCTTGGTTCGGGAGTCCACCAACACACAAATAGGCATCCCCGATCGTTTTTATCTTTTCAAGACCATATTTTTCAACGATGTCGTCGAAAGCACTGAATATTTCATGTAATTGATTGACCAATTCCTCTGGACTACATTCAGCGGCAGTTTTAGTAAAATCTTTAAAATCACTGAATAAAACGGTTACGGGGTCGTAGCGCTTTGGTTTTGTTATGCCTGTAGACTTCAATTCATTGGCTACCTCTGCAGGTAGAATGTTTAAAAGTAATTCATCTGACCTTTTCCGGGCTCTGTCAGTCTTTCGTTTTTGACGGTAGACAAGGAAACCACCCAAACTGGTGAGTAAAAGGCCAACCAGGGTTGCCAAAAGTTGATACCTTCTTTTTTGATCCTGGATTCTTGCAGCTGTAATTTCAGCTTTCGCCTCCTGGTAATCGATACGCTGATTCAATCTGAGCAATTGCAGACTGTTGTCCAGCCGTGTCAGGCTGTCGCTCACCATAAGGGCCGAGTCAAGATAGAGTGCGGAAGAAAAGGCATCCCCATCAAAAGCCTTTATCTTGCTCATAAGAGGGTAATAGGCCTTTTTGTGTCGGTAATTTAAACGGTGCCTGATTACCTTCAATGCACTATCTAGTTGGGCTTCTCCCAGTGTCATGTTCCTCTCCGAAATACTGATTTCCGCCAATCCTAAGAGCGCACCGGCTGCAGGGTTACGCGCACCCACCTCCAGGCATATTTCTTTGTCTTTATGTAGCAATTGTTTGGCCCTTTCGATGTTCCCCTCACGTAAGGCAATATTGCCCATGTTTCCTCGCAATATGCCGGTCCAGACCTTTGCTCCTGAATTTTCGGCATATTCCAGCGCTTTAAGAAAGCATTCTTTTGCCTCGCTCATTTGATTTTGTGTGCTGTGACACAGACCCATGGTATTGTAAATGGAAATGAACGGCCTCAATGGATTTTTAGGATCGACTGTTGCAGCAGCTTCAGACAGGTAGCGAATGGCATCTTGATAATCTGTGAGGTAATAGAATTTCTCACCCAAATTGTAGATGATTCGTTGCTTCCAATAAAATTCTTCCGGGTTTAGTCTCCTGACGATTTCGTAAGCCTCATTGTAGTAAACAATAGCCTGATCTGCTCTTTCTAGCTTCCGCCAATACAACTGACCTTGCAAATAGCTTGCAAAGGCGACTAGCTCAAAGTATTCCTTCTGCCGGCATTTGTTTTTGAAATCTATTAACTGTTTTTGAACGCTGTCATTTGAAATATTGGGATTTTTGCTAGCCTGGTAAATGTAAAATGCCTTGAATTCCGTTTCAATTCGTTCTGCCAATTCCACCGGAGCTATTTTGAGCGCTTCTTGCTTTAATTGAATGAACGCTGTATCCTTCTCTTTGACTTTAATCGATTTTACTTTTGTGAAATAATGGTGGAATCGATCGTTGAAATTGGAAATATCAAGGCTGTCGGGGAATGAGTATCCGGTGTTTAAAAGAAAAACAAAAACAACAACGAGGGGGCATTTCATAACTTCGGTATATGTATAGCAAGCTTTCCGCATCGCAATATAAGGTACTTGGATCAAGATCCGGGGTGCAGGAGATATCGAGGCCTCAGATCATGGCAAATTTCACACAGTAAAAATAGTCAGGCGATCAATGTTCTCACTTCTTATACTGTCCTCCTTGTAACATGCAAACCATTTGGCAGCATCGGGCAATTGGGCCATTGAGAGCTCTGCTTTTTTTGCATCAGTTTCCGAGTCCCAGCTGACGATATCGGTGTAATGGCCTGTTTTGTTTTTGTGCATTTCCCAACTGATGAATCCTGGCTGATGTGCCATCCATTTTTCCAGGATGTCTTGAGCTACTTCCTTTAAATAAGCTTCATCGACTCCCTCGGTTAGTTCATAGTGAATGATATCTCGATACATAGTTTATCGTTTGGAATTGTAAAAGTGAAGTTTTTTTTAAAATGTCATTTCAGCACCTATTTCGCATTTTTTAAAACAAAATATCGTTGATATTCTTGAAAATGGTGTGTTTTTTCTTAAATCCATGTTAGAAATTAGACTTTATGTACGTTCCAAGTAGTGATTTACCAAGGGTTGTCGTTGTGGGAGGAGGGTTTGCCGGATTGAATTTTGTCCAGGCTCTTGCCAATAAGCCTTTTCAAATTGTGTTGATCGACCGTCACAATTACCATAACTTTCAACCCTTAATGTATCAGATTGCAACGGCTGGATTGATGCCCGACTCCATTGTGGCCCCCTTCAGAAAGATTTTTGGTCGCTATCCCAATGTTTTTTTTCGCCTTGGAGAAGTGGAGAACATAGATGCACGTGGTAAGATATTACAGACCGACAATGGTGCCTTGCCTTATGACCATCTGGTTCTGGCAACTGGCGCGACAACCAATTTCTTTGGTATGGAGAGAGTCATGGCGGCTGCTTTACCACTGAAGTCTGTGCCAGATGCATTGAACATACGCTCAGCATTATTACAAAAATTGGAAAGGTATGTCTCACGCCCGGAGAAAGCAAACTCTCAAGAGGTGTTCCAAATAGTGATTGTTGGTGGAGGCCCTACAGGACTTGAAATGGCAGGGTCACTTGCGGAGCTGAGGCATAATGAAATCAAACAGGATTACCCTGATTTTGACACCAACAACATGCAGATATGCCTGGTGGAAATGTCAGATGAGTTATTACCACCCATGTCTGGTCATGCTTCTGAAAAATCACTCCATTATCTCAAAGAGATGAATGTTGAAGTGATGCTCGGGACGGCTATCAAAGATTATGTCGATAACAAGGTCGTGTTGAGCAGCGGCCGGCACATTCAAACAGATATTCTTATTTATGCTGCAGGGGTCAAAGCCGATTTGCCACAGGGACTGGATGGCGCAGAATGGGGTAGAGGAGGTCGATTGATGGTTGATGGGCATTTTCGGGTCCAGGGTCTAAAAGATATCTATGCGCTGGGTGATGCCGCCGCTCGTTCAGAAGAATATGGAGGTGCGCATCCAATGCTGGCGCAGCCGGCCATTCAACAAGGAAAATATCTGGCACGAATGTTCGACCGAGGTTTTGATAATAGCAAGCCATTCAAATACCAGGATTATGGAACTATGGCTACCATTGGAAAGAATAAGGCTGTTGCAGATCTGAAGGTGGGAAAATTTCATGGGTTCATAGCCTGGGCCATGTGGCTCTTCGTACACCTGATGTCTTTGGTCAGTTTTAGAAATCGCTTGCAGGTATTCACAACCTGGGCCACGAGCTATTTCTCTTCACATAAGTATTACAGGCTAATTATTCGTCCGTATGAGCGCAAATATGCCTCGACCGTCAGAGAGAAATCAGACGCCGAGCAGTTGTAGGAGACTAGGTTTATAGTGACTATGTATATCCTCTTTGCGCTTTCAAAGGCCTAATGTTCTTAGAAAAAGTCTTGATTTTAGTGCTGATTGGAATGAGATTTCAGTTCTACAATAACCTCATTCCTTCGGTTAAACAGCTCAAATGGGGGATTGTATCCAAAAAAATAAAATTGTTTCGTGTGCGCTATCCCCTCTTTATCCAAAGCAGCTACCAGTTTCTGTTTGTACTTTTCAATCTTTTCATCATTCGCCCAACCACCAAAGCTTATCGCAGCAACTGTTTTTGCCGGTTCTTCCTTAAACTCAATCTGAGACCGGTCGGGCTGAGGAAGTGTCTCTTTTTTATACTTTTTAGGAACCATAAACATCATAGTCATGGAGTCCTCCAAAGACATGGCTACCGGTGAAGTCATGGCTATCTTTTCATTCTTATCATTACCACCAAAAATGTATCCTGCCAAAATGGAGAAGCCTCTGCTCGATACATCGCTGTAGGTATTACCTGAAAGTTGTACGGATGAAAACAAACTGGCTTCATAGCTGCGTACTTCGAAGTTTTCATATTTCTTATCCACTACATAAGGATAGGTTTCAATATTCTTCTGCTCCCTTGTAAAGTATAGCTGAAAAAGAACAAAAGCCAGGAGAAGGATACCAAATATGATGAATAGTGTTTTCATGGTTTAAATTTACGGAGAAGTTGCGGAGCGCAATGATATTCTTTAGCTTTTTATCCTTTAATTCGCTCTATATTTTTTCCTCCTGCTTTTCGAAGGACATATTTATTCTCTGGTTTTAGGGATATCTGCTGGTTGCCGTATTTGTTTATTCTGTAATCAAGAAAGATTAAAATTTTATCTATCCGGTCTAAGACGGACCTTTGACGAATTATTATATCATGAAATCATATTCCAAAATCTTTTCTCAGTTCTCTATCGATCGCCATGAGCGGTCGGCGATCCAAAGCCTCTGGTTATCCAATTATTGAATTACCACTCCAGAACCACCTTGCCCATTGACTGTCTGCCTTCGATAAAGGCATGTGCCTTCCAGCATTCCTCGGCAGGAAAAGACTTTTCCGCATAGGGAGAGAGAATACCCTCTTGATACAAATCAAATGTTGCCTTCATGACTTCCTGCATTTTTTCCGGGCGTCCCTTGCTCATAGCCAATAGATTAAGACCGATGAGGCTTTGAGATTTCTGAATAAAGGGGATAGGGGAGTAGAAGCCAAATCCCAATGCCACTTTGATGCTTTGCCAGAGCCCGGAATCACTGCCTTTGTTTTGATTGGCGGCGCCGTAGGCAACGATTTTGCCGCCTGGGCGCAACAATTTTAGGCCCTTTCTGAAAGAACGTCCTCCCAGGTTGTCAAAAACCACATCCAATCCACCTGGGGATTCTTCTTTAACGACGTCATCAAATTCCTGAGATCGATAGTCAATAGGGTGATCCACCCCATTAGATTGCGCGTATTCGTGTTTTTGTTTGCTGGCAGTACCCCATACCTCACATCCCTTATGTTTGGCTATTTGCGTAATCAAAGTTCCGACTCCTCCTGCTGCTGCCTGTACGAGCACCCTGTCTCCCGGCCATAAACTGACCAGGTCCCATGCGGCGCTGTAGGCAGTTACACCCTGGGTCATGAGTGCACAGGCAACGCCAGATTTGGTATTCTCTTCTATCGGTATAGCAGCATACCATGGCGTGGTTACTTCATTGCTGTAACCTCCAAAAAGGGTTATGGCAGCAACCCGATCGCCCTCTTTGAATCCTTTAGCTTCTGGTCCTACTTCTATGACTTTTCCGCATACGTCGTAACCGAGTACACCAGGTGGTTTGGGTGCAGGTTTGTAAATCCCACGTCTGGCCATCACATCGGCAAAATTGATACCACTGGCTTCGACCTCTATTCTAATACGATCCGGTTTCAAGGTTTCCCTTGGTTGCTCCCTGACTTCAAAGGCCTCGTCTGCCTCACCGTGCTTGATGAGAAAAATGGATTTTATGGTGGACATAGTGCAAATTTTATATCTTTCACAACAAGATAAACCTATCTATGAAAGCAAAAAACAAAACAACACAAAACGAAGGAAGTGTAGCTGATTTTATAGCCTCACTTGAGGAGGAGCAACAACAAAAGGATTCCTTACAATTGGTTGAAATATTGCAAAAAGTCACGGGACATCCTCCAAAAATGTGGGGCGGTTCTATCATAGGCTTCGACAAATATAAATACATCTATGCTTCGGGAAGGGAAGGTGAGCACCTGAAAATCGGATTTTCTCCTAGAAAGGGTAAGCTGTCAATTTATCTCATGACGGGAGTCAACAAGCACAAAGAAGATCTCGATCGAATGGGGCCTTACAAAACGGGAAAATCTTGTCTTTATATCAAACGCCTGGAAGACATCGAACTTACAACTTTGGAAAAAGTATGTATCGATTCCTACGGTAAGATGAAGGATGTCATGGACTACAGATAAGCTATTCAACTACTTTAAAGGTCGTTCGCCTATTGAGTTGATGTTCGTCCTCTGAGCAGCGCTCGCACTTACAATTAGTGAGCAGTCGACTCTCGCCATATCCTACTGCAGTGATCCGATTCGGTTCGATGCCCTTTGTAATAAGAAACTGCCTGGCGCTTTGGGCTCTTTTTTGACTGAGTTCTAAATTGTAAGCATCAGTTCCCCGACAATCAGTATGTGACGACAGTTGAATGGCCAATTCCGGATTGTCTTGCATGATTTTCTTTAATCGCAACAAAGAAGGCTTGGCATCTTCCCGGATATTCCATTTATCAAAATCGTAATAGATATCCTCCAGAATAATCTCCTTATCGATTTCGATAGGTTGGAGGTATACAATGCGCTCAAGGTATAAATCTGCTGCTCCACGCACTAATTGAATACCTTTCGTGCTTACGACCATTTCTTGTTTGAAATAACCTTCTTTTGATACACGCAGGCTGTATGCTTTGCCTGGGAATAATTGGTAAACAGGTATTCGAGGCGTGCTTTCTTCCAAAGGCTCAAGTATAGAATCACTTTTGCTCAGTTGAATATCCACATTAGACAAGAGTTGCTCGGTCCCTGTCCTTATTTGTTTCCCTTGCTGACTGGCATCGCGTACGAAGACTTCAAAGTAGATATTTGGCAGTGCAAGCTCTGGTATTTCTTTGGTGGTATCTCTTGGTTCCGGGTTAGGCCTTATTTGATAAATGTTGTCATTGCCATCCCTGTTGCTGGACAGATAGGCTTGTCCGTGAACCTTAACATAAGCGAAATCATCGTATCCACTATTAATAGGCTTCCTGAGATTCATGGCCTGACTCCATCGTCCGGCTGTTATCCGATAACTTCTAAAAAGGTCGAGTCCCCCATATCCGGTATGGTGATCAGATGCGAAAAAGAGCGTATCCTGTTCTATATATGGAAATTTTTCATTGCCTGGGGTGTTGATAGCCCTGCTCATCAACTGTGGGGAGGACCAGCTTCCATCATCAGCGCGTTCTGACCGATAAATGTCAAACCCGCCCCATCCTTCTTCAGAATTACTCGAAAAATAAAGGAGTGTGGCGTCCTGGTTTAAACTAGGTTGAACGTAATGCGCATTAGGTTGACAAAAACCAATTTTTTCAGGGAGGTTCCACTGTCCGTTCTTGAAAAAGGCCTGGTAAAGTTGACAGTTCC
>DATFJT010000369.1:0-5889 GCA_035269065.1 Saprospiraceae bacterium
CACCGGGAAACCCAATTCTGCCGTCTGACCTTCCGCCAAATTCAATTCATTGCCGGAGGGATCCAGCAATTCTACCTGCAACATGCCGTAAGTCGTCAGGGCGCTTTGATTGCCCTCAAGATCAATGCCACTCAAATCCCCTACCATCATTTCAGGTAAATCCTCTGATGTCGGATCAATCCAGGCCATGGCCACGTCAACTGTGCCCGAATACGACTGCCCCCTGGCATCCACAATACCATTAGCAGGGAGATCCACGTAAGCACCATTGGCATCTGATACACGCCCCCCACTCGAAGCAGAGACCTGGCCTTTTATGGTTTTGTTCTGCATTTTTATGACCGTACGATTGTATCGGCCCTCCAAAACACCAAATCGTCGGAAGGCATCAAATTTACCGGCATATTCTATTTGGAGGAAAGCAGAAGTTCCCTTATTGGTGATGTTTTCAAGAAGGAAATTGCCGAATTCATCCGTGTTGACCGTTTGGGCAGAACGCCCCGATCGATAAAAAATCTGGGCATTTTGAATTGGTTCATCATTCTCATCTATCACCGTACCAAACAAAGTCGTTTGCACCAAAGCCTGCGACCCCGGAAAGATGGTAGATTCATTTACTTCCACATCATCCTGAACACAAGAGCTGAGCAATAGCAAAGCTCCGGTCAGGATGAGAATAAAATTTTTCAAATGTTTCATGGCTCTTTTTTCTTTACAAAAACCTTTTGGCTCAAAAACGCTGCGAGCGTTACCACATTTTTTCACATCATGGAAAGTACTAGGTATATTTTTTCTATTTTCAACGCTCAATTTAAGGAGTCTTTCCTATGCAAACGCTGCGCTTTATTCTGATATTCTTTTTGTTGACACTCTGGTCCTTGAGTGCCTCGGGTCAATCCACCAGCGAACTGGAACAGCAGATTCGACAATCTACGGACAACGAGGAACGTATGTACCTCTACTACGAACTGGCTCAAAAATACTCAAGGAAGGACGATCGCATTAAAGCAGCAAGAGAGGCAAGCAATTTGGCCTTTAGGGTTAAAAACTACGACATGCAGTCAAGATCCTCGCTAATGCTGGGCAATTTGCTGCGCAGCCAGAGACAAACAGCCAACGCCCAGAGAGCTTATGAGGACGCTTTAGGGAATGCTAAGAAAGCCAAAAACATCGACCTCTTCATTCAGGCAGTAGATGCAATGGGCACCATGAAAGTGCGGGAAGGAAATTATTCCGCTGCCTACAATATCTACAAGGAGAATTTCAATTTTCTAAGCAAAAGCGGTGTCAATCTCCTCGATGCAGAGAAGGAAGAAGCAAAGGTAAGAAGCAGAAGCACGCGCCTGACCAAGGAGTCTGACCGATTGGAACTTGAAAGAAAAAAACTCATAGATGCGATCGCATCTCTCAAGTCCAAGCAACTCGTGCTTGAGAAAGAAAGCTCCCAGCTCAAAGTCAAGACCAAAAGCCTGGAAGAAGAAAACCTCGAAGCCAAACAGATCATCGACAGTACGGCCCTGGTTCTCGACAGTGTAGAACAGGAAAAACTGGAAACACAAGAGTACATTGAAAAGAGGGAACGCCTGATCAAATCACTCAATAGTGAGAAGCAGCGAGAGGCCATCGTAAAAAAACAGCTGGAACAAGAGCTACAGCTGACCAAGCTTGCAACAGAAAAGCAAAAGCTCGTCATTGAACGGAATCGCAACTTTCGTAAATACCTCATCGCGTTGTCTGGTCTGGTTCTTCTCGCAGCCTTGTCCTTCTATTTGAGGTACAGAGCTAAGAGAAAGGCGAATCAGTCCCTGGAAAAACTCAATCGCGAAATCAAAAAAGAGCAGGAAAAATCGGAGGAATTGTTGCTCAATATCCTTCCAGAGTCCGTTGCGCAGGAACTCAAGTTAAATAACACCTCAGAAGCTCGATCCTACCCAGATGCCACTGTATTATTTACAGATTTTAAAGATTTCACCACCATTGCGGAAAAAATGACACCGGAGGAATTGGTGAGTAACCTGGATGAATGCTTCCGCGCTTTCGATTACATCATAGCAGAGCATAACATTGAGAAAATAAAGACCATAGGTGACGCTTACATGTGCGCCAATGGAATTTCTGACAAGCCCAATAAACCCGGAAGTGTCATCAAGGCAGCACTTGAGTTTCAGAAATTTCTGGCTGAAACCAAGCGCGAACGTCTACTTGAGGGGAAACCTTACTTCGAAGCCAGGATAGGTGTCCATACCGGACCGGTAGTTGCCGGTGTAGTGGGTGTAAAAAAGTTTGCCTACGATATTTGGGGAGATACCGTCAACATTGCGGCACGAATGGAGTCCGCCTGCGATCCGGGCAAGATCAATATTTCTGATGCTACCTATCAAAAGATTCGCTATGACTTCGACTGTAACCCACGGGGAGAACTCGAGGTGAAAAACAAAGGACGAATTAAAATGTATTATGTGAACAGCAAGTACTAAGTGTAAGGTCAAACTGAGTGTATTCTCCGACAGGGCATTTTAATAAATCAATCCAGGAATTGTGGGTTTTGAATTGAAATCAAAATTTTCACCAACGGGCGATCAGCCTAAGGCTATTGAACAGTTGGTGCAGGGAGTCGAATCCGGTGAGCCATCGCAGGTCCTCCTTGGTGTTACCGGTTCAGGTAAAACCTTTACCATGGCCAATGTCATTGACCGGGTCAAGAAACCGACACTTATTCTAACCCATAACAAAACGCTCACGGCCCAACTCTATGGAGAGTTCAAAGACTTTTTCCCGGATAATTCAGTAGAGTACTTTGTGTCCTACTACGATTACTACCAGCCGGAGGCTTACGTCTCTGCTTCGGATACCTATATCGAGAAAGACCTTCAAATCAACGAGGAAGTAGATAAGTTGAGACTCAGTACGAGCTCTGCACTGCTTTCCGGACGCAGAGACATTGTTGTAGTTGCTTCAGTATCCTGCATATACGGTATGGGCAACCCGGAAGAGTTCAAAATGGGAATCGTTCGGATATTCCGGGGACAAGTGATCAGCAGAAATGGTTTTCTCATGAAACTGGTCGACATTCTCTACTCGCGCACGACTACTGCGCTGGACAGGGCTAAATTCCGGGTGAGAGGGGATACCGTGGACATTAATCTGCCGTATGTCGACTATGGTTACCGGGTGGTTTTCTTCGGTGATGAAATTGAGGAGATATCCGTCATCAATATTGAAAATGGCAAGCGGATAGACAGTCTGGATCATGCAGCCATTTACCCGGCCAACCTCTACCTGGCTCCCAAGGACCGTATCACAGAGATCATCCACCAAATCCAGGATGAGATGACCGAACAAGTCAAATATTTTGAGAAAGAAGGCCGCTTTATTGAAGCCCAGCGCATCAAAGAAAGGACGACCTTTGATCTGGAAATGATTCGGGAGCTAGGCTATTGCAATGGTGTGGAGAATTATTCCCGGTTTTTCGATGGCCGAAAGCCCGGTACTCGCCCTTTCTGTCTCCTGGATTATTTCCCGGATGATTATCTCACCATTATTGATGAGAGCCACGTGACCGTACCCCAGGTCCGGGGTATGTGGGGAGGCGACCGTGCCCGGAAGCAGAATCTTGTCGGTTATGGATTCCGACTGCCATCAGCCATGGACAATCGCCCGCTTAATTTCGACGAATTCGAATCCCTGGTCAACCAGGTTATCTATGTCAGTGCGACCCCTGGTGATTACGAACTGGAACAAACAGGGGGCAGTATCGTCGAACAAATCATCCGACCGACTGGTGTGATAGATCCGCCCATTGAGGTGCGCCCCTCTGTCAATCAGATTGATGATTTGCTCGAAGAAATCGACGAACGTGTACAATCCGATGAGCGGGTACTGGTGACTACTCTGACCAAACGCATGGCGGAAGAACTCAGTAAATACCTGGCAAAATTGGATATCAAAGTACGTTATATTCACTCTGAAGTGGACACTATGGAAAGAGTGGAAATCCTTCGTGACCTCAGACTTGGTGAATTTGACGTACTTGTAGGGGTCAACCTTCTGAGAGAGGGATTAGATTTACCTGAGGTATCTTTGGTGGCCATCATCGACGCGGATAAGGAAGGCTTCCTCAGAAATGAACGCTCCCTCACACAAACAGCAGGACGTGCAGCAAGAAACAACAATGGCCTCGTCATTTTTTACGCCGATAGCGTCTCCGATGCCATGCAACAAACCATCGATGAAACCAACAGGCGCCGGGCCATTCAGTTGGAATACAATGAAAAACACGACATTACACCGATGAATCTCAGGAAATCCAGGGAAGAAATTTTGGAGAAAAGATCTATCCTGGACATCCGAGGCAAAAAACAAAAGCAGTTTTACTATGAAGAACCTGATGACGGAGAAATTGCTGCTGATCCTGTCGTGGAGTACATGGATCGCGAACAACTCACAAAACTCATCAAGGCTACCGAGGGTAAAATGAAGAAAGCTGCAAAAGATCTCGATTTCATTAGCGCCGCAAAATATCGAGACGAGATGTTCGCGCTCAAGAAAAAACTCAAAGAAAAGAAGAGTTAGGACACAGAATTATTTTCTGTTACCTGACGGCGGCTCTTGTAATCCAGATAGACGATTATAGCTGTACACAAAAAGAAAAATGTCCCCACTTTATGCGCCTCCACCAGATCATTGATGATTTGAAATAAATGAATAACGACCAGGGCGCTTACAGCCGCCAGGCAGAGTTTCCGATCTACAGGGTCATTTAATCTGTGATACAGCGATTCGGCATAAAAAAGAGTCGCAATGACAAACGTCAGGTATAAAATCAGCCCGGGTAAACCCTGTTCCACCGCTGTCATCAAGTAATAAGAATGTATTCCCGAACGCTCTTCGTTCGTACTGATATATGTCTTAAAACTACTAACGGTATAATTCCTGTAATTATCATAAAAGCCTCCGGGCCCATAACCGGTAAGAGGTCTTTCTCCTATCATATTGAACCCGGCCACCCACCGGTACACCCTTTCCATTGTGGATACGTCCTGGAATTCATAGGTCGCTTCGATGAGATCATCAAAGTTCTTGTGAGCAATGGTCTTCTGATAATCGGGAGCGTACTCCAAATATCGGTTGTTCTCTACCACTGAGAAAATAGCAACAACACCTGCAACCAGGGCTGCCGCAACAAAATACCTGGTCAATTTGAAACGCACTATGAGAAAGTAAGCCATTCCACCCAATACGGCAATATAGGCGGCACGTGTATAAGTTAAATAAATGGCTGCCAGCAGAAATAGTATAAGGGCCGGTTTTAGAAATCGATTCACCCGCCAGCTGTAAAAAAGAAAAGGAAAACTAATGGCCAGTAAAGCGGAATAATTCACGTGGTTGCGGTAGAAAGGATGAAGGACCTGGTTGACCGAATCAAAGCTGAATCCTTCTAGTGCATGGCGTGCTACAACAAGGCCCACAGTAGACAAAAGAGGAATAAAAAACCAGTTAAGCAGTCCTTGCAGCTTGTCCGTATGAAATAAATACAGTACGAGGAAAAAAAAACTGCCGATGTACCAGGACTTTGCAAGCAAAAACTTCACAGAAATGAGGGGGTCGGTCGTAAAAAAACAGCTGATGACCATCCAGGATACATGCATCAGAAGCAAAATAACCAGTGGATGTGCAAACTTTTGCTCAGGCAGCTCCTTCAGACGATACAATGCCAGGAGAACAAAAACTGCGGACATCACAATCATCAACAACTCAATAGGAAAATCCAAACTCAATCCTCCAGCCAGATCCAATTCCGTGCTTAAAGGGATCAGTGCCATTCCGGCATACAACAGCCATTCGTATTGAACCAAGGTCAACAATCCGATTACCATGGCCAGGGGAATC
>DATFJT010000370.1:0-2729 GCA_035269065.1 Saprospiraceae bacterium
ATCACCATCGGAATCCGGACATCCATTTAACTGGTCTAATCCGGCCATCGTCGGACAATCATCTAAAGCATCAGCAATGCCATCACTATCCATATCGGCCATCGGTATTTCGGGATCTGGCATTTCATGATTCCCTGGACCCAAGAGATGAATGACCCCTATTCCTGCCTGCACATTACCGAGGTGTTTATCTGGCTGATATCTGAATTGCCCTTGCAGTTGTAAATGCCACTTATCCTTCAGGCGGAAATAAAGATTTACACCAGTTGGAATTTGGTAGGCCATATTTGTCGATTCAGTTGAAAAAGCACCAACACCGGCAAAGACATCGAGATTAAAAAATCTGTTGTATTTGAAGTATTTGTACTTCACCAGTAAATCTGCCGCAACGATGTTCTCATCCAGAATAAACACACCTGCTTCATCTTTTAAGTCAACAACAGCATAGTGAATTTCGGCACCTAAAGCAAAGTTTTTGTGGACATGTCTTGAATATTCAAGGCCTAAACCGTAATCGTACCGGTCAAAATCCCTCAATTCGCCATCAAAATAAGAAGGGAAATCAATAGCGAACGCTTTGATACCCAGGTAATCTTTGTAAGTCTCGTCTTGAGTCCAGCTCAAATAAGAGGTGAAAGAAAAGAGTATTGAAAGAAAGAAAGATAGATAACGAAAATGATTCATGATAGTCTAGTTTCAATAGGGATTGCTCCATGAGCACTTTGAAGCCCTCATTTATATATTTTGAATACTCAAATATAAGCAACAGGAAATAATGATAAAGGAAATTATTCGTCTATAAGCCCGCGTCCTTCTTTCACGACAATACCTTCTTTAATGAATTTCTTCATCAATCTATCCAATATGCCATTGATAAATTCCTTGCTTTTATCTGTGGAAAAGGCCTTACTAATTTCTACATATTCATTAATGGTGACCTTGCTGGGAATGGTTGTAAACGTTACCAACTCAGTAAGCGCCATTTTCAACAAAATAAGATCCAATTTAGCCACACGGTCCATATCCCAATTTTGTAAGGCTTTTTCCAGGCGTTTTTCATTTACTTCATTGTATTTAATCGTATTGGCTAAAAGTAAATAAGCAAAATCGTCAAGAATATCACTATCAGGGTAATAAGTGAGGAAGTGTCCGGGTTCCGTTGGCATGGCTTTGATGTATTTCTTCATCACGCCCATGATGAGACTTTTATCTAAATTCCAGAAATTGAATTGGTCATTCACTGCCTCTTCGAAGAATTCGTTTTTTGACATGAACTTATAAGCATGGAGTAACATTTTGGTGAAGAAATCATCAGGCCGGTCATTTTCCAATATAAACTGGCCGTATTCTTCAGTTTTTGCCAAATCCAAATAACAACTTTTCACCTTGTCCTTGTCTAAGCTCTCTTCGACATTTCGGCGTTTCAATTCCTTCTGCAAAACGTCATCTTCTCGCAAGGCATCAACCAGCGGGTTATCAAAAAGTATTGGTTTGAAGGCCTTATCAACTTCACTTGGGATGTGTTTCGACTTTCTTCTTCCTTCATCTTTAATCGAGTTTTTCGTCAGCTCATACAAAAAGCCAATATTAAAAATGAACAGATCCTTTGTATTCTCTATTCGGTTTTCCAGTATCTGCTTCAGTCGATCAGCTTTACCAGGATCTTCACTGCAAGAGTCTTCGTAAAGAACCTGCATAAGCTTTATTCTCACATTCCGTCTACTGAGCATTTGATTTCTTCTGTTTTGTCAATTCTCTCGTTATTCTTTCAAGTACTTTTCCCTGAAACTATCATATGTCGGTAATTGCTTATGATGCCATTTCCTAATAATTCTGGCATCCTCAATGTACAAAACCCCCGGGTTACTTCGTATAATTGTTTTCAGAAGAATGTCATCAGCCGTGTAGAAAGGAAAATCTGCCTGAACGGTTTTCCTGAAATCTAAAATACGGTCTTCATCATACAATTTAGTCAAGCTATATACTTTGAGGCCACTCTTAACCGCTTTATTTGCAAAAGGTACTACTGTATTAAGCCAGGGTAACTGATATTCTTTTTCCCAGTCATACTTTTTTCTAACAGATTCCCTTTCGACAATTTCTTTGAATCGCTTAATATATTCGCGAGTTCCATCTTCTCCTGAGACCAAAGTGTCAACTGTAAAAATGGTATCCTGAACTGTATAAGGAATTTCCTCAACAGTACCCTTTAGCTTGTATGACACAATCATAATACTAGGCCCTTCACTATCAAAAATGGATTGTGTCACGTCATCTCCTTCGAGATTTGAAACCTGGAATTCACTGATTTTAGTGATCGGAATTGCAGGTTCACCCATTTCTTGATCGAGGTATTCCCACTCTTCACTTGGATAATCCTTATAATTCTTTGTCAGCTCCTCACTATTCAATTCCACTTTCTCCCCTGTTTTTTTATTGACCAGTGGATAGGTCACGGGTGCCTCTGCCATGGCTTTTTCTTCTAAAGCCCTTCGCTCAGCCATGTCTGTACCCTCCTTAAATGGACGGAAATCATTTACTGGTAAATCCCAAACAAAATTTCTCAAACAGAAAAAGACAAGTAATATAGTGGCCACGGCCGTTACTGTAAATCCGCGTCGATCATCCATGAGGGTAAACATCTGACGACTAAACAGGACAAATAATATGGCTGGGATGAGCAGAAAAATATCTTTAAAAAAGGACGTTTTAGGTTCCAATTTGAGAAA
>DATFJT010000371.1:0-6298 GCA_035269065.1 Saprospiraceae bacterium
GACCAGGTGTTCTTTTATTTCAAAGTGTCCAAAATGTTCTCTTAAACGCTCTGCAATCAGCAAACTAATCTCGTCCTGCACTTCAAAAATATTATCCAGCTTTCTATCCCATGTTTCCGACCAAAAGTGAAAATCTTGAGCTGCATCTATTAATTGAGCAGTAATGCGAATGGAATTTCCTGACAATCGAACACTCCCTTCAAGTAGGGTGGAAACCCCCAATTCTTTTCCAATCTCGGGAATAGGAATATTTTTACCCTTGAAATAAAATGAGGAGGTTCTAGAGGTCACTTTTAGTCCAGTAATTTGCGCTAGTGCATTGATGATCTCCTCGGTGACCCCATCGCTGAAATATTCGTTCTCTTCGCTGGCGCTCATGTTCATGAAAGGAAGAACAGCAATGGTTTTATCAAATGTATTGGCACTAATATTCATTAGAGGTTTACTGATATCGTGGCTTCGAATGTGCAACAACCCAAAGGAATGCATGCACGCATCAGAGCATTTATTTCAGCCTGCCTCAGAAAGATCGGGATTGGACGAACCTGTTCAATAAGAAACAGAGCAACCCTTTGGAAATGATTGGCTTCAACAGCGCGCATTTATTCTATTTTCAAGTGTTAAATTAGGGATTTTACACCTTTTGAGCGCGCTTGAAAGGTTTAATTTGTCTTTTTTTGAGCCCAGCAAGCTCTACCTATAATTAAGACACAGATCAAGACATAAATATCCCTGACTCTAAGGTCCACTGAGTATAACACTTGAAATGGGATAAGTGGGACTTTTCAGTAGGCCAGGCAAAACTCTTGAGCAAGATATGCTCCTTGAAAGCCTGGCACACGACCTTCATCTTCATATTATGGATATACATAATATGCTGTCCGTCCTTGCTTTATACCTGTAGAAAATTTTTCATCGGTTGGGCTAAGTACACATTCGATCCGTATGGCCCTTAGGCTTACAGATGTTGTCGGAAGGCTTTTATTGATGATCAAAGGCTTCCTTCAGTGCTTGCACAGATTGAGAATGCATCATCTGAACATCATTCAGCAGCTTGACTACGGGTGTCCGGTTTGGTGAGGAATTCCATCGTCTCAAGCTAAACTTTAGAAATTAAAGCCTACATATATATTGGGCTCAAAAAGAAAGACGTTTCCATATTTATCATCCATCTCCTTAAATCCTTCAGGAGAATTGTTGTCAAACATCCACTGGTTGCAATGAACCTGAGGTTCTATGAAAAAGCGTTTTTTCTTCCCAAATGCTTCATGGTAGCCCAAATGAAGCGAGTTGTACACCTTAAACCCATTTTTGATTTTATTGCCGTCTAAATCCGTGTAGGTTTGAATTTGAGGAAGGACTTCAACAGCTGCAAAGAGCCCTTTCCAAAGCATGCGTTGGTATGTGATGCCAATTCCTGTTTCTCTTAAATATCCATCGTAATATTCAGTTCCGGAATCTATCTTATCCACAACACCATCCCACCAGGTAATGCCCATGGGTTGAAATAATCGCCAGGTGGCAAACTTTACCCCAATGATGTTCTTATTATCCAGCTTGCGTTTTACATGTAATTCTACCATTTGAACACTTGTTCGATCGTTCCACCCAGAGATAAGCTCATCAGGAACAATATAAGGCATACTTACCCTCCATTTATGATTGACTTCATTTTCTCTATCCGCACCAGGATTAATTTGAGCAAAAGCAC
Organism: Saprospiraceae bacterium; assembly: GCA_035269065.1. Taxonomy (GTDB): domain Bacteria; phylum Bacteroidota; class Bacteroidia; order Chitinophagales; family Saprospiraceae; genus DATFJT01. Next base: position 1,712 of record DATFJT010000371.1, read on the forward strand.
TGAGTGTCCCAAAAAATAAAAAAATGGTTAATAGCTTTTTCATAGTAAAAAGTTTTGATTTTTATAAAGCCCTTTGGTTTATGGTTTATCCAAAGTGCATGGTGTTAATTATGTTTGCACTAAAATCTGTACCCTATTCGCAAGTGCATATTCAATTCCATTTCAGTTTTGTCCATTGAATAACCCGCGCGTTCAGCAAATGTGTGACTTACTCCTACGCCAAGACCTGCTTCGTAATTAAAATGGTCCCCAATGTTTCTTCTAATTCCCCAAGTGGGTATAATAGAAAAATCACTTACTACAGGAGCATTGTCAGTATTGAACAAGACAAGCCCGTCTGGATGATAGCCCATCTTTAGAGCTATAAAATCACCACTATTTCCATCAGTTCTTTTTGAATCCTCTGAGCGTTTTTTAAGGTTGTAATAGAATCTTGGTTCAAGAACTATAACCGGGGTGAGCAGGAATGGAGAATCATAGTCATCGTAATATGTAGTCTCCCAAATACCAAAATCAAAACCAAGCTCTGTTCTAAGTGCTATGGCATTTGATAGTTTTACTTCATTGTACGCCCAAATTCCTAAAACTCCAGTTTGAACTCCGCATGTTGATTTTTCTACGCTCGCGTTTTGAGATTTGGCGAAGAAAGTTAGTCCGCATAAAGTCAATGCTAGTAATGTCTTTTTCATAATTTTCGTTTTTATCTCGATCTCCACAAAGCTCCTCTGTTCATTGTTGGTTGTTTTTGTAAGGAGAAATGAATACTTATTCATTGATCATCTGCTCTGCTTTATCGAATTGACAATACAAAGGTGAGGTGGCTAGAGCGATGAATCGTTCTGAATTATAATTGCGGACTTAATCGTGAGATTTGGAACTTTTTAAACTGGCCCATTTTGATTCGCCTTCACCCAGGCTTTAGGTGTCATTCCTTCGATTTTTTTAAAGAAGGAATTAAAAACCGTTTTAGAATTAAAGCCGTTCTCATATGCCACTGCTAACAGGGTAAGATGGCTATTTGCCGGATTTAAGACATTCACTTTGAAGTTCTCCAAGCGGAAATGATTGATGTATTCATTGAAGTTTTGACCAATTCGTTCATTTAGCAACCAGGAAAGTTTATTACTGCTAATGTTCATATTTTTAGCTAGTTCACGCAGGGATAAGGAAGGATTTTGAAACCACTTTTCTTCCTGCATTCCTTTTTCTAAGATGTCTAATGCCATGTTGATTTCAGCATCTGGCATTAAGGCTTTAGCAGGGGTGTTTTGTATTTGTATGTCGTGATGAGGTGGCAACAGCCCTTCTCGGAAAACGGTCTCTACTAAATCCTGAAATCGCTTATGTTCACGCAAAGGGTGAAGCAGTGGAATATTCATAAAGTTTATGATTTGACCGGTGCGCATTTTGATGTTTTCTTCCAAAAAGTCCAAGGCCATTTCGTGTTTCCCCAAGTGGACCAACAAAAACAGTTGCCAGGGAAAAAGCGCTCCCCCAGAATCTTCTTTTATCATTGAGCCCACCCTGCTGATATCTACATTGACCTCATCTTCTGGATTTACCAATTGATATAAAACCCTGCATTCTTCCGGCCTCTCTGCCAGAGGGGTTTTATTTAAGAAGCCATTTAACTTCTCGTAATCTTTTGTAAGAATTAAGCACAGTTGTTTTAATGCAATGGGATGCGTAAAATCGGGGTTGATGCTCAATGAGGCCTCTATGCATTCTAAGGCTTTTGTATAGTCCTCTTTTAAGTAATGAATATTCGCTTTGGTGAAATAATGATTGGGAGACAGTGGATTTATTTTTAAAATATGGTCAGCATGCCATAGTGCTTTTTCGAAATTCCCTACTGCGGTATACAATTCGCATAAACCTTCTTCTGCCTCCGTATAGGATGGATTAATTTCTATTGCTTTTTGAAAGGTTTTATGACCATTGATGAAATCCCATTGACCCCAAAAAAGCAGTGTCGCTTTACCAAAATACCCTATGTAGGACTGTTTATCCAGTTTAAAACCTTTGCGGAGCTTCTCTTCTGACAACTGCAATAATGCGCTGTTGTTTCCCCAGGATCCGGACATGGCATAACAATATGCCAAACCAAAGTAGGGTAAAGCAAATGAAGGGTCTATTGCTACACATTGTTCATAGAGTTCTATCGCATTCCTGATTCCTTCGCCATCCCACATTAAATGCTGATAACGACCTTTCAGGTAAAGGTCATAGGCCGCCATATTTTGTGTTGGTGGCTCAATTAAATGTTCTTGAATATTGAGGTGGCCAAAATTTTCCCGGATCTGATCAGCAATGTGTAAGCTTATTTCATCTTGTATTGCGAATATATCCTCTAAATCCCGATCGAAATTCTTTGACCAGAAGTGAGATCCATCATTAGTACTGACCAACTGAGCTGTAATGCGAACCCTGTTTTTGGCTTTCCGGACGCTCCCCTCCAGAACTGTACTTACTCCTAACTGCTCACCAATGGTTCGGACGTCTATGTTTTTATTCTTAAATGCAAAAGAAGAGGTGCGGGCAATGACTTTCAAGCCCTTTACAGTGGTGAGGGCATTGATTATTTCTTCCGTAATGCCGTCACTGAAGTATTCGTTCTCCGGATCGGTGCTCATATTAACAAAAGGGAGAACCACAATGGATTTGTTGGATGATGATATGTGTAGATGATGACTCATTTTCTACTACACTTATCAGGGCTTGTATGAGCTAACATTGAATTTTTAATGATATTTCATTTAATTGGCTACAACGGTCTCAACTACGCGCAGTGTCCTGCAGGGCATGGCGTATAGGTCTTGTTGTACACAGCGTCTATTCTTCGTAAATATCATACTTTTTAGAGACAGATTTCATCAATTCTTCATTCGCAAAATCCTCTTCAGTCATTTTCGATAATTCTTCTAAAAAGATATCAAACTGACCATTTTTAAATATGGTCAGCATTTTCCCCCCGTTCGTGCAGATGGCTTCGTGCCAAACATTCGCTGGAACCGTAATAGTATCCCCTTCCTTTAAAATTATGGTTTCATCATCAAAAACAAGCTCCATTTCACCCTCCAACATATAAAATACCTCCGTCATAATTTTATGATGATGCCGCTTCAGGTGAAATCCAGGCTTTAATGTGTCTTCGATTAAGCACAATTCGCCATTTGTATCTCTTGAGGATAGCTTTATAAAGCAGTGGTCCTGAGCGTAATTATAGTTTTCACCCTGGCCTTTTTTAATATACTGTTTCATCTTTATGGTATTTAATTGGCTACAAAGGTCTGCATATGGTCCATATCACAATGGGCATGGCATATAGCTGTTGTTGTCCTTTCGTTATTTTTCTAATTCTTTGTCAATCATTTCAACTACTTGACTTGCTCTCCTACTATTTCTTTCATATAAAGAATGAAACCAATCTTCAATTTTCATCTTCCTATGCACAAGCAAGTTTCTGAATTCCTGGTGATGGATTAAATTTTCCTCATCTACCGGTTTGGCATATCTGAAGGGCGAATATTCTTGCATTTCTTTTGTGTAGTATTCACTTAGTACCTGGTTGTCCAGTTGGTATTCCGCTTCTAAATAACCTTCCATATACTTGTATTGTACTTCGTATAAGTTGCTTATAGTGTTTCTCAGAGCATCATTAGATATTAGTTTAATTCCGGATAGTTTTAGGTTTTCATAGGCCACTTTAGTAGGAGAAAAGACCCCTTGAATTCGAATTTTTCCTAGATGTACGTTTAAAGAGTCATGGTAGGGTATTTTTCCATCTATAAAATCAATCACATTTTTGCAGGAGTTTGCCGCAGTACGATAGCCGTTTATGTCGGCTTGGAAATCCTCAATGTCCGCAAGCAAATTGGCCCTCAGCTCCATAAGTGTCGATTCTTCCAACTTACTCTGCTTCCTTTCCTCATTCCAATTGTTGATTTGTAATGCAATCAAAATTCCTAAAACCACAAGTACAATTTCCCCAATGGCGTATTTTAGGTATTTCCCAGTTTTGTTTTTGTTCATGAGGTCATAGCGTATTTTTCTGAAGAATTTTATCATAGCTTTTGGAATAATCATCATGAAGCACAACAGCCAGGTTATGACTAGTTTGGTGGTTTAGATCATAACCCTGCCAATACACACCAAACTGAAAATCCGCGAAGATTTTCAAAAGGAGGCAGGCGCAAGCCATTCCTTATAGCCCATGTTGTGCAGTCGGTTTTAATTTCAGTCCTATTATTTAACACCTAAATATTTACGCCAAAGAGATAGCCCACCAACGCGGAAAGTCCCATAGCAATGGTTCCCCAAACAGTAATTCTGACTATTGCCTTCTTTACATTAGAGCCTCCGGTTTTAGCAGACATGGCTCCTAAAATCATTAAGAAAATGATCGTTGCGCCATACAGCCAATATTCCATTTCCTTTATTGGGACAAATAGAATCATTAAAAGAGGCAAAACACCACCAACTAAAAAGGCAGCGCCCGATGCCAGTGCAGCCTGAAGAGGGTTCGCCTTGCTGATCTCATTAATTCCCAGTTCATCTCTTATGTGTGCACCTAAAGCATCTGCTTCG